>NZ_HF990994.1:0-15556 GCF_000432295.1 Bacteroides sp. CAG:189 | reverse complement strand
GAGCCAGCAGGAAATCAGAAGCAAGTATCATCTCCGTTCGGATGTCTTCCATCCGGAATCTGTATACTTCTTCTCTTTTCTCCAAAAACGATATTTAGTTCTTTGGTAATGCGTTAATCCTTTCATTAGGGTAACGCATTTTTTTTGTGCGGTAATTATAAGAAAACAACATAATAACAACAAGAGAAATGGAAAAGGAAATGAAAAAGGTCTTGGTTCTGGGTTCGGGAGCACTCAAAATCGGACAGGCCGGAGAGTTTGACTACTCCGGTTCGCAGGCACTGAAAGCTTTGAAAGAAGAAGGTATCAGCTCCGTATTGGTAAATCCGAATATTGCAACCATTCAGACTTCTGAAGGAATTGCTGATAAGGTGTATTTCCTTCCCGTGACTACCTACTTTGTAGAGGAGATTATAAAGAAAGAACGTCCTGATGGTATTTTGTTGGCATTTGGCGGTCAGACGGCATTGAATTGCGGTGCGGAACTTTATACGCAAGGCATCCTCGACAAGTACGGAGTAAAAGTATTGGGTACTTCCGTTGAGGCTATCATGTATACCGAAGACCGTGACCTGTTTGTGAAAAAGCTGGATGAGATCGAGATGAAAACTCCCGTCAGCCAGGCAGTGGAGAACATGGAAGACGCCATTGCTGCTGCACGTCGTATCGGTTATCCGGTGATGGTGCGCTCGGCCTATGCTTTAGGAGGTTTGGGAAGTGGTATTTGTGCCAATGAAGAAGAATTCCTGAAACTGGCCGAAAGCTCGTTCGCTTTTTCTAAGCAAATTCTGGTTGAAGAGTCTTTGAAAGGCTGGAAAGAGATTGAGTTCGAGGTGATCCGCGATGCAAATGACCACTGTTTTACTGTGGCGAGTATGGAGAATTTCGACCCGTTGGGTATCCATACAGGCGAATCGATCGTAGTAGCTCCTACTTGTTCGTTGGATGCCGAAGAGCTGAAAATGCTGCAGGAACTTTCTACGAAATGTATCCGTCACCTCGGTATTGTAGGTGAATGTAACATTCAATATGCGTTTAATTCCGTGACGGATGATTATCGCGTAATCGAAGTAAATGCCCGTCTGAGCCGTTCTTCGGCTTTGGCTTCCAAGGCTACCGGATATCCGTTGGCGTTTGTTGCCGCTAAGGTGGCTTTAGGATATACACTCGACCAGATCGGTGAGATGGGTACTCCGAACTCTGCTTATGTAGCGCCACAACTCGATTATTATATCTGTAAGATACCCCGTTGGGACCTTACCAAGTTTGCAGGTGTATCCCGCGAAATCGGTTCGAGCATGAAGTCCGTAGGCGAAATCATGTCTATCGGGCGTTCTTTTGAAGAGATTATTCAAAAAGGTCTCCGTATGATCGGTCAGGGAATGCATGGATTTGTGGGGAATGATGATGTTACTTTTGACGATCTTGACAAAGAACTGGCCAACCCGACCGATTTGCGTGTATTTGCCATCGCGCAGGCTTTGGAAGAAGGATATACGATCGACCGCATCTATGAACTGACAAAGATCGATCCGTGGTTTCTCGGCAAACTGAAGAATATTGTTGATTATAAGGCGAAACTTTCTACTTATGATAAGGTAGAGGATATCCCGGCAGACGTGATGCGTGAAGCGAAGATACTCGGTTTCTCTGACTTCCAGATTGCGCGTTTCGTGCTGAATCCTACCGGCAATATGGAAAAAGAAAACCTGATGGTTCGTGCACATCGTAAAGCGTTGGGTATTCTTCCCGCTGTAAAGCGTATCAACACGGTTGCTTCCGAACATCCGGAGCTGACTAACTATCTTTACATGACTTATGCCGTAGAGGGATATGACGTTAACTATTATAAGAATGAAAAATCGGTAGTTGTTCTCGGCTCGGGTGCATACCGTATCGGTAGCTCGGTAGAGTTTGACTGGTGTTCGGTTAATGCTGTACAGACTGCCCGTAAGTTAGGATATAAGTCTATCATGATCAACTACAACCCCGAAACGGTATCTACCGACTATGATATGTGCGACCGCCTGTACTTCGACGAGCTTTCTTTCGAACGCGTGCTCGATGTAATCGATCTGGAACAACCGCGCGGTGTGATTGTTTCCGTTGGCGGACAGATTCCTAACAACTTAGCAATGAAGCTTTATCGTCAGTCAGTGCCTGTTTTAGGTACTTCTCCGATCTCTATCGACCGGGCCGAAAACCGTAACAAGTTCTCTGCAATGCTCGATCAGTTGGGTATCGACCAGCCGGCATGGATGGAGCTTACCAGTCTGGAAGAAGTAAAAGGTTTCGTCGGTAAGGTGGGTTATCCTGTCTTGGTTCGTCCCTCTTACGTGCTTTCCGGTGCAGCGATGAACGTTTGTTATGATGATGAAGAATTGGAAAACTTCCTGAAAATGGCTGCCGAAGTATCTAAAGAGTATCCGGTGGTTGTTTCTCAGTTCCTTGAAAATACGAAAGAGATAGAATTTGATGCGGTTGCCCAAAATGGTGAAGTGGTAGAGTATGCCATTTCCGAGCATGTGGAATTTGCCGGCGTTCATTCCGGTGACGCTACACTGGTATTCCCGGCACAGAAGATTTATTTTGCAACGGCCCGTCGCATCAAAAAGATCAGCCGTCAGATTGCGAAAGAACTTAATATTTCCGGTCCGTTCAATATCCAGTTCCTGGCTCGCAACAACGAGGTGAAGGTAATTGAATGTAACTTGCGTGCTTCGCGTAGTTTTCCGTTTGTTTCTAAAGTACTGAAACGTAATTTCATTGAAACAGCTACCCGTATTATGTTGGATGCTCCTTATAGTCGTCCGGATAAGTCGGCTTTCGATATCGACTGGATCGGTGTGAAAGCTTCTCAGTTCTCATTCTCGCGTTTGCACAAGGCAGACCCGGTTTTGGGCGTGGATATGTCTTCTACCGGTGAGGTAGGTTGTATCGGTGATGACTTTTCGGAAGCATTGATGAGCGCTATGATCGCTACCGGTTTCAAGATACCTTCCAAAGACAAAGGAGTGATGTTCTCATCCGGTGCTATGAAGTCGAAGGTAGATTTGCTGGATGCAAGCCGTGCTTTGTTTGCACAAGGGTATAAGATTTATGCTACTGCCGGTACTGCTGCGTTCCTTAATGCACACGGGGTAGATACGACTCCGGTATATTGGCCGGATGAAAAGCCGGGAGCAGAAAACAACGTGATGAAGATGATTGCCGATCATAAGTTCGATCTGATTGTGAACATACCTAAGAATCATACTAAGCGTGAGCTGACGAACGGTTATCGCATCCGCCGCGGAGCCATCGATCATAATATTCCTTTGATTACCAATGCCCGTCTGGCAGGTGCGTTCATCGAAGCGTTCTGTGAGTTGAAACTGGAAGATATCCAGATCAAGAGCTGGCAGGAGTATAAATAAGGTGGATTATAACCAATAAAACCGGGCGATAAAGCTGTACATAGCATGCTTTATCGCCCTTTTTTATTTCTCAATTTTCTTCACTCACAGTTTGAGGTGCTTCTCCTTCCCTATGTGAAGAGGAACATTGTGGAGAACACGCTTTCTTAAAATCTTTTTTTTGTCGTTCCCTGTACTGCCGTGGCGGCATGCTATGTTTTTGCGAGAATATCTTGTAGAAAGTTCCCCGGTTCATAAATCCTGATTTGTCCATGATCTCCTCGACAGTCAAGTTGGTAGAAAGTAATAACTGTTCAGCTATTGCCAGCCGGTATTCTTTGATGATATCAGCAGGAGTTTGCTCTGTTATTTCTTTGAGCTTCCGGTAGAAATGGCGTGTGCTGTACCCTAAAGAACTACTCAGCAGCTCTACAGACAATTCCGGGTTAGTAATATTCTGATCGATAATTTTCATCATCTTCTCGAAGAATACCTTATCTTCTTTATGCAGGAACTGTCCGTCGTCTAATTTGAATGTGCAGAATACAGAGTTGTAATATTCTTTTAAATCTTTTTCCCGTTGGATAAGGCGTTCTGCAAGTTTTATCAGATAATCGGTATTGAATGGTTTGGTGACGTATGCTTCAGCGCCGGAATCAATCCCTTTCATCTGGTCATCAATGCTGTTGAGGGCGGATAAGAGGATCAAGGGCGTATGGGTGAGTAGCTTATCCGATTTTATTTGTTTGGCAAAAGATATTCCATCCGTACCCGGCATCATAATATCCGAAATGATTAAATCGACTGGTCTCAGCTTTAATTGTTCCATTGCTTTTTCTGTATCGTTAAAAGAGAACACGTTGTATTTGTTCGCAAAAATGTCACTTACGAACCATAACATAGAAGGATCGTCGTCAATGACGATGATGGTTTGCCGGGAAGTGTCGTACGCCGGTGTCGGACTTTCTAATTCCATCGTTTCGTTGCCTTCTTGTATCACTGTTTCCATTTCCATTGACATGGGCCGTTCTGTATCGGTGGCTATTATGGAGAGGGCGGGCAGGATTACTTCAAAAGTCGTAAGCTGATTAGGGGTGCTTGTTACCCGGATTTGTCCGTTCAGCAGAGTTACCATGCTATGGCAGATAGCCAGTCCCAGGCCATTGCGTGGCGATATTCCGTTTTTATTCTGTATCTCAAAATTGTCCAGTATCTTATAACGGTCGAATATTTTTGTAAGATTTTCCTTTTCAATCCCTTTGCCCGTATTTGATATGCGGATATGCAATTGCTCGTTCTCTACGTACTGTTCTATGCTAATCATACCGTTCTCCGGCGTGTATTTAAAAGCATTGGACAGTAAATTGTTGATAATCTTGCTGAAGCAACCGGCATCCGAGTTCCAGTAGACCTCTTTTTCTATTTTTAGCTGATAGTTTATTTTCCTGCTTTCGGCTAATTCATTAAAAGAATCGGCCGTGTTTTGGGTTTGTGCGGAGACAGGCAGCTTTTGGATTTCAAGGGTTTTGTTGCCGGTCTCCAGTCGTCGGAACTCGATGAGCTCCAGAATCAGGGCATTCAGTTTTTGGGCATTTTGTTGAATGATAGAGGCATATTTACGGATATAATTGTCGGTGGAAGGATATGTGAGTATTCTTTGGCAAGGTCCGTAAATCAATGTGAGTGGCGTACAAAATTCGTGAGTCACGTTGGTGAAAAAACGAAGTTTGGATTCATATAGTTCGTTCCGTTGCCGGCGATTTATTCTCTCTATCATCGCGTCTCTTTTTCGGCGATACCGCTTTATGGACAAGTGTATACACCATGCAATAAATCCTATAAAGAGTATGGAGTAGCACCAATAGGCCAAAGAGGTCATGTACCAGGGCGGGGTAATGCGGATCGTTAAAGGTTGCGGGGCACTTTCTTTACCTGTTATGTTGCTCCGGTACTTCACCCACAGGGTATATTGTCCCGGTGCAAGATTAGAAAACATGGTCGTTGTGGATGTTCCGTTCTCTATCCAATTGTCACTTAATCCTTCGATTGTATAGTAATAGGTATAGTTGCTTCCGTTCAGATAGTCGATGACAATAAAAGACAGTCCGAAGAAATTCTGACTGTGATCCAGTTCCAAAACTTTGTGCTTCTGTTTGTCTTCGTGCAGAAACTCATTGATATTATACTCTTTGCCGAAGATGAATAGACGGTTGAATTGCAGAGCGGGCATATATTCTGTCTCTTTGAAATCGTTTTCATGGATACTTATAAATCCGTTGGTACCGCCAAAGAAAAGAGTACCGCTACGTTCATCCTTAAAATAGGCTCCGTCACTGAATTCCGTTACTCTCAAATCGTTTTGCTGGTGATAGGCTTGTATCGTATTCATCCGGGTATTAAATCTTACCAACCCTTGATTGGTACTGAGCCATAGATATTGTTGTCTGTCTTCAAGGATACCGTGAATCGTATTGTTGGGAAAGCCGTCCGTTTCATTATATATATGGTAATTACCGTCATACATTCGTGTCAATCCGAAGCTGGTTCCGAACCAGTAACCGGTTTCATTCTTGAGAATGGCAAATATGTCGTTTACAGTCTGGCTCTTGACTGCTTCATTAAACAGATAAGGTTTCATCCGTCCGGTTTCCGTATTTATCCGATAGGCTCCGTATCCCCGGTTTCCAAACCATAGAATAGAATCGTTTTCCTGGAAAGAAATGAAAAAGTAATTAGATGCACGTTTTCCCCCATCCAATACGGTTCTTTCTGCATCTTTTATTGTAGGTATACCCGATGATGTATTTAGTGAGACTTTTACGATACCTTCTCCAACAGTAGAAATCCAGAGGGTACTGTCATTTTGTTCGCAGATGGAATGGACATATTTTACCGCTTTCCCACCGGCGGTAACAGGAAATTGTTTTAGTTTTCTTTCTTGATAGGAATAATAATTAATGCCGCTTTCAGTCCCGATCCAAAGCCTTTTCCAACGGCTGGGTGTAAAGCAGTAGACGGAGTTGTCGGTCAGTGCACTGTTGTTTGTGAGCAATCTCTCGGTAGCCGTTGGCTTTCCCTTTTCCGGAGTATATTTAAGCATTCGAAGGATACCGTTTCCTTTAGTTCCTATCCATAATGTTTGTTCGTTATCCAGAAAGAGTGCGCGTACCGGGTTGTTTATCTGGTAAGCGGGAGTATTTAGCAAGGTGTTTTGGATAGAGAATGCATCTGTGAAATACATATACACTCCTTGACCGTCTGTCCCTACCCAGATGATATCTTGAAATTTATCCTTTACCAAGCAAAATATACCACACGCGATATCGGTAGATTGTGTGATATATTTTATTTTCTGGTCGGGTTGGTATTTCAATCGGATAAGACCGCTACTCTTAAAACCAATGTAGTAGTCGTTTTGCTTTTTGATGACCGATGAAATTTCACCTCGTTTTTGTATTTCTGTTTCGACGTCCGTTATGTAATATTTCTTTTTGCTATTCAGATCGTATTCATAGAAAGCATGCGAACTGTCAATGAAATAAAGCAGATTGCTTTCGAATGATACTCCTATTAATTTTTCCGGATGCTGGAAATAATCTTTGATAGAAAGTGTGACGTTTTCACCTTCTTTTTTCAACTGATAACTTTTATTATTGCCGTCTGAAGTAAATATCCAAAGAACATCCGATTCGTCCACAACTATCTGCAAAATATTATCGAAAATAAATTTCTCCGTATCTAATCGATGAAATTGTTTATTGCCTTGGCGGAAACAGTAGATATATCCGTCATCTTTCATGAGATAGATGTCATTATCCCGGCTTTTTGCCATTTTATTGGTATCTTTAAACTCTGTGAAACTTTGGACGGTTTGTTGACGGATGTCGAAACGGTCGAGACCGTAGTTGGTCTGTATCCATAGTACATTTTCTTCTGCCTCTATAATATTACCTATGATATTTCCGGAGAAGTTGACCCGGGTGTCGGTTGGTTTATACAAACGGGGAGTGGTTCCGTCGAATATATTAAGACCGTCACAAGAACCTAACCATAAAAGTCCGTTGTTATCTTGGCAAATAGAAAGAATGGCACTGTTGGATAAACCGTTCTGACTGGAAAACTGTCTCACGTTGTATGAGTCTGCTTTTCCGATACTACAACAGAGAAGGAAAAGGATGGATAAAAGAAGATAGTATGGACCGGGAACTCTCATAATAGAAACTGTGAATTTCAATAAATAAAAGGGGTGTGATTGTTGAGTACAAAGTTAGATAAAAAAGAAAACCGTTCCAAAAAGAGAACTTTAAAAGTATACGATTTCATGACATATATGTTTATAATGTTGCCTTTAGGCTTTAAATATACACTAATGTCATAAAATCATATATTAATTGTCGGGTCGGGCACGTAACTTTGGAACATCTAAACAAAAGGAGGATATAGGGTATTATCTACTTGTTTTTTAAGGTAAAGATTGTACAGGATGACTTTTAATGGGATTTTTTATGGCAATGTATAGTTGATGGTACATTGTAAAATTGTTAACTTGAATAATAGTCATGATATGAAGAATATTGTTTTTTTTAGTTTTCTCGTGTTGGTTGCTTTCCAACAACTTTTCGCATATAATTTAAAATCTCCCAACGGTAATCTGATTTTGAAATTTACTCTTGCCGGCAATGGAATTCCTACATATGCTCTATCGTTGGGCGACAAGCAAGTAATAGAAAACAGCAGACTTGGTTTTGAATTAGTTAATGATGATAAGTCGTTTTTGGATGATTTTGAGGTGGGTGATATTCAGACTTCTTCTTTTGACGTAACTTGGCAGCCTGTATGGGGTGAAGAGAAAGATATCCGTAATCAGTATAATGAAATGGCGGTAACATTAGTACAGAAAGAAAAGAACCGCAGAATGCTAATCCGTTTTCGTCTTTTTAATGATGGTTTGGGATTTCGTTATGAATTTCCGATGCAGAAAGACTTGAGGCATTTTATAGTGAAGGAAGAATGCACTCAGTTTGCGATGACTGGTGATCATACAGCTTATTGGATTCCGGGAGATTATTGTACGCAGGAGTATGGATATACAAAATCTAAGATGTCTGAGATCCGGGGGCTGATGAATAAGGCTGTCGATCACCAGAATATAGCTTCGAAGGTAATCGGAGAAGCTGCCGTACAAACAGCTTTGATGCTGAAAACAGATGACGGATTGTATATAAATTTACATGAAGCTGCTTTACTCGACTATCCGTGTATGCATCTTGAACTGGATAGTGAAAATAGAACGTTCCAGTCACATCTTACTCCTGATGCAGTTGGTTTTAAAGGGACATTGCAGGCACCGGGAGTCTCTCCTTGGCGTACTATTATCGTAGGTACTGAAGCAAAAGATATTTTAGCTTCTCGTATCACATTAAATTTGAATGAACCATGTAAAATTCAAGATACTTCATGGATCAGACCTACCAAATTTGTCGGAGTATGGTGGGAAATGATAGCCGGTGGGGGTTCATGGGATTACACATCGGACTATCCTACTATAAAAATAGGCGAAACTGATTATACGAAAGCAAAACCTCACGGCAATCATAGGGCGAATAGTCAGAATGTGAAAAGATATATCGACTTTGCCGCAAAAAATGGTTTTGATGCAGTTTTGGTAGAAGGGTGGAATATCGGATGGGAAGATTGGGTGAGTAATCGGAAAGAATTTAATTTTGACTATGTGACTCCTTATCCTGACTTTGACGTGAAAGAACTGAATGAATATGCACATAGCAAGAATGTGAAACTGATTATGCATCATGAAACTGGTTCGGCATACAGAAATTATGAGCGTCATATGGATGAAGCTTTTCAATTTATGAAACAGTATGGGTATGATGCGGTGAAAACAGGCTATGTGGGGCCGATAGTACCACTCGGCGAATATCATTATAGTCAACCGATGGTTAATCATTTTCAATATGTGGTGGAAAAAGCGGCTAAGTATCGGATTATGGTCGATGGACATGAGGCAGTTCGTCCGACAGGAATCTGCCGGACATATCCGAATTTAATAGGAAATGAATCGGCAAGAGGAAATGAATTCATGTCTCGTGTTCCATTGGGGCATACGACTATTCTTCCGTTTACACGGCTTATTGGCGGTCCGATGGATTTCACTCCCGGAATTTTTGAGTTGGATTTATCTAAAATTAATCCAAATCGTCATGAGAAGATGAAAGCCACGATAACCAATCAATTGGCGCTATATGTTACGATGTATAGTCCGTTACAGATGGTGGCCGATTATCCGGAGAATTATGAACGTTTCCCAGATGCATTTCAATTTATAAAAGACGTAGCTGTAGATTGGGATAAATCAGTTTACTTGGAGGCGGAACCTTATGAATATCTGACGATTGCCCGTAAGGAAAAAGGCTCGAGTAATTGGTTTGTGGGAGGAACGACCGGTGCACAACCGCATATAGCTGCTTTTCAGTTTGATTTTTTGGATCCCGGTAAGAAATACATGGCTACCGTCTATGCAGATGCTGCAGATACTGATTATGAGAACAATCAGCAGGCATACACTATTCGCAAAATGGTGGTAACTAATAAGTCGAAGTTTAAACAATCAGTATCCATCGGCAGTGGTTTTGCTATCAGTTTGTTTGAAATAACAGATAATAAAAAGAAATAGGAATTATAACTCTCCACGAAAGAATTGATAATATATAATTTAGTAGAGATATGAATTTAGAACGTTTTTTATTGCACTCGTTATGTGCGCTTGCTTTGGTCGGTTGTGCTCAGAAGGAACAGTCGAATACGAATCCTAACTTGTTGAGAGCTCAGGAAACATTGGATTCTCTTTATCAGAATTACTCTCAACCGGATGGAAATTTATTACGGGAGAATTATCCTTTCGATCAACAGAATACTGTTACTTATCTTGCTTCTGAAGAGCAGGCAAATATGCCGAATCAATATTCGTACCTTTGGCCGTATTCGGGAACGTTTTCAGCTGTGAATGCTTTGTTGGAGGCTACCGGCCAATCAAAGTATAAAGAGTTGCTGGATAAAAAAGTATTGCCGGGGCTGGAAGAGTACTTTGATACCCGTAGGGAACCTCAGGCTTATTCATCATATATCCGGACGGCGCCGTTGTCTGATCGTTTTTATGACGATAATGTGTGGCTTGGCATTGACTTTACCGATCTTTATCAGATGACTAAAGGAGCCGGATATCTTGAGAAAGCCCGATTGATATGGAATTTTATTGAAAGCGGGACGGATGATCAACTCGGTGGTGGTATTTATTGGTGTGAGCAGAAGAAAGAGAGTAAGAATACTTGTTCTAATGCACCCGGAGCTGTTTTGGCGCTAAAATTATTCAAAGCGACTGGAGACACTCTTTTCTTGTCTCGTGGCAGAGTGCTGTATGAATGGACAAAGACACATTTGCAGGATTCTACAGACTATCTTTATTTTGATAACATCCGATTGGATGGTAAAATAGGGAGAGCTAAGTTTGCTTATAATAGCGGACAGATGATGCAGGCCGCAGCATTACTTTACCAATTGACCGGCATTCCGGCTTATCTGACAGATGCACAAAATATAGCGAAGGAATGTTATAATTATTTCTTTGTTGATTTTACTCCGGCAGATGGTAATACTTTTAAATTGATTAAGAGAGGAGATATCTGGTTTACGGCCGTTATGCTCCGTGGATTTATCGAACTTTACAAGCAGGATAATAATAAGAAGTATCTGGATGCTTTCAACCGGAGTTTGACGTATGCTTGGGATAATGCTCGTGATGATAATGGACTGTTCAATGTTGATTTAAGCGGAGTAGATAAAGACGGAAAGAAGTGGCTGTTGACACAGGCTGCTATAGTGGAAATGTATGCACGTCTGGCTCAAATAAAAGATTTGTAAACAATTAAAGATAAGAAAATATGAAAAACAAAAACATTAGTTTGTGTGTAATTGCAACTGCATTGTTGATGGGGAAGTCTGTGAAAGCAACCGATTTTGTCATTGTAAAAGATAATACGGTCATTGTAAATCAGGCGTGTCTGGCAGCAGCATATAAAACGAACCGTCCGCCTGTAAAGAAGAGATTATTTACTTCTAAGGCTGTTGAAACAGAGATTTTGCGTGTAAAGAAACTGTTGACTAACCAGAAACTGGCTTGGATGTTTGAAAATTGTTTTCCGAACACACTTGAAACAACCGTACATTATCGGACAACTGACGGTAAACCGGATACCTTTGTATATACAGGAGATATTCACGCAATGTGGTTACGTGATTCCGGTGCGCAGGTATGGCCTTATATACAGCTGGCTCATAAAGACCCTGAATTGAAGAAAATGCTCGAAGGTGTAATCCGGCGTCAGTTTAAGTGTATTAATATAGATCCGTATGCCAATGCTTTCAATGATGGTGCAAAAGGAGGGGATTGGATGTCCGATCTGACAGACATGAAACCGGAACTTCATGAGCGTAAATGGGAAATAGATTCTCTTTGTTATCCTCTCCGTTTAGCATATCAATATTGGAAAGAAACCGGTGATGCCAGTGTATTCGATAGCGAATGGATACAAGCTATCACCAATATATTGAAAACATTCAAGGAACAACAGCGTAAGGGAAGAGTGGACTATTATAAATTTCAACGTAAAACGGAACGTGCTCTTGATACACTGAATAACAATGGCTTGGGCGCTCCTGTTAATCCGGTGGGATTAATTGTATCCTGTTTCCGGCCTTCGGACGATGCAACTACTTTGCAATTTCTGGTTCCTTCTAATTTTTTTGCTGTGTCTTCATTGCGGAAAGCAGCTGAGATACTAACGACTGTGAATCAAAATACAAATCTTGCACAGCAATGTACCGATCTTGCAGAGGAAGTCGAAACGGCATTGCAGAAGTATGCAACTTACAACCACCCTAAATACGGCACCATTTATGCTTTTGAAGTAGACGGTTTCGGTAATCATTTATTGATGGATGACGCGAATGTACCCAGTTTGTTAGCAATGGCTTATTTGGGAGATGTAGATATAAACGATCCGATTTATCAGAATACACGTCGTTTTGTATGGAGTAAGGATAATCCTTATTTTTTTAAAGGTAAAGCTGGTGAGGGAATTGGTGGTCCACACATCGGTTATGATATGATATGGCCGATGAGTATCATGATGAAGGCATTTACCAGTCAAGATGATGAGGAAATAAAAGATTGTGTCAAAATGCTGATAGATACAGATGCCGGTACCGGATTCATACACGAATCTTTCCATAAGGATGATCCTGCTAATTTTACCCGTGCATGGTTTGCTTGGCAGAACACTTTGTTCGGTGAATTGATTTTGAAACTGGTAAATGAAGGGAAAACTGATTTGCTGAACAGCATACAATAAGCAGTTTGTGATAGTATACAACTGGGAGTCTAACCTTCCGGTTGTGTGCTGTTTTTTATGAAAACATAAATAGGTCTTAAGCAAAATAACACGAATAACATGAAATTTCAAAGAATCACTATTACATTTTTACTAATCTTGGCACCTTTTTGTGTAATGGCACAGAAGTGGTATACTTCTGATGTAGATGAGAAGGTAGATAATATTTTGAGAAAGATGACTGTAAAAGAAAAGTTATCTTATATCGGTGGAATTGATTGGATGTATACGAGAAACATTGATCGTTTAGGAATACCCCGTATGAAAATGTCTGATGGACCGCAGGGGCTCGGTACTCATGGACAGTCTACTGCTTATCCGGCTACGGTATTGTTGGCTGCTACTTGGAATGAAGATCTTGCCTATGAATATGGTAAGTCCTTAGGACGTGATTGTAGAGCCAGAGGGATTAATGTATTATTGGGACCTGCAGTGAACATATATCGCGCTCCTATGTGTGGCCGTAATTTCGAATATATGGGAGAAGACCCTTATTTGGCGGCACGTATCTCTACGGGATATATAAAAGGGGTACAAGACCAGGGAATTATGGCTGTCATCAAACACTTTTCTGCTAATAATTCCGACTATGACAGGCATGAAATAAGCAATGATATTGATGAAAGAACGTTGCATGAAATTTATTTTCCGGCATTCAAGGCAGCTGTTCAAGAGGCTGGAGTAGCTGCTGTCATGACTAGTTATAACTTACTCTATGGTGTTTATACGACAGAGTCTCCTTGGTTGTTGAAAGGTGTTTTGAGAGATGAATGGGGGTTCAATGGGGTACTTATGTCTGATTGGGGGTCTACCCATCATTGCATTCCGGCTGTAAAGGCTGGGCTTGATCTTGAGATGCCAGGAGGGACGAGAAAACCGGAAGAACTTGCTTATTACCTCAAGACAGGTGATATAACTATAGAAATGATCGATGAGATGGTGCGTCATATTCTACGCACAATGGTTGCGTTTGATTTTCAGAATGGGATGAAAGCAGATAAAAATATTCCATTAGATGATCCGAAAGCAGCTGAAGTGGCATTAGATGTGGCAAGAGAGGGTATTGTTTTATTGAAAAACACACAGAATACCCTACCTATTAACACGAAAAAAGTGAGAGACATTGTGGTGGTTGGTAAAAACGCGCATGGGTATGTACATGGTGGTGGTAGTGGTTCTGTAAATCCTTTCCATTATGTAAGTATGTACGAAGGCATTCAAAAAGAAGCTGCAAAACATCATGTAAATGTGACTTATGTAGATGAACTTGATTTCTTACCCGAGATTTTATATACAAAAAGTATGGGTGAGAGAGGTTTACATGCTGCTTATTTTAATAATAAAAATCTATCTGGAAAACCGGTTTTTGAACGTACGGAGAATAAGATCAACTATTCTTGGACGAAGGGCACAGGGATAAAAGGACTTGGTAAAGAAAACTATTCGGTGCGATGGACAGGTGTGATACGCCCTGATATCACGGGAGAATATGAATTTTCTGTAGGTGGTGACGATGGTTATCGTCTGTTTATTGACAATGAACTGGTAGCCGATCAGTGGGAAATAGGTAGCTTTCGTAATTCTTCTGTGAAAAAGAGATTGGAAGCAGGTAAGGAGTATGATATACGTTTCGAATATTTTCAGGAAGGCGGTGGGGCAGCTGTTGCTTTGATTTGGGAGTATAAAGGTGAAAAGCGAGATCCTTTTGTAGAACGGTTAGATCGTGCGGATATGGTAATAGCTTGTTTTGGGCATAGTTCGGATACGGAAGGAGAAGGCGCTGACCGTACTTTTGCATTACCTGATGCTGATGCAAAGATGATTACACGAGCATTAAAATGTAAAAGGCCGGTAGTCGGTGTTGTTAATGCGGGAGGGAATGTAGAGATGCAAGCATGGGAACCCGGATTAAAAGGTTTGTTGTGGGGATGGTATGCGGGACAGGAAAGTGGTACGGCTGTTGCTGATATACTTTTTGGTAATGTGAATCCCTCAGGTAAATTACCGATGACTTTTGAAAAGCGATGGGAGGATAATCCTGCTTATGATAGTTATTATGATCCGGATGGTGATAAACATGTTGCTTATACAGAAGGAATATTTATTGGTTATCGTGGTTATGATAAATTGCAACGCGAGGTACAATATCCTTTTGGTTATGGTTTGTCTTATACGGATTTTCGCCTTTCCGATCTGTCTGTTTCCAATCCGATGGTCGATGGTTCTGTAGAAGTGACGTGCAAACTCACCAATACAGGAAAACGTGATGGTGCACAGGTTGTGCAGTTATATGTTGGGAAAACGGGGGGAATCGTAGAGCGTCCCGAAAAAGAATTAAAGCAATTCAAAAAGGTCTTCTTGAAAGCGGGAGAATCGATAACGATAAAAATGTTGTTGTCTAAGGATGCGTTTACTTATTATAATATAGCTGCAAAGAGCTTTTTGAAAGATAAAGGTGATTATCATATAATGTTGGGATTTTCTTCCCACGATATATGTGTACAGAAAAATGTTCGTATTCTTTGATAATAGTTTGAATAATGAATTTTAATATGTGGCTGGTTCTGTCGTAACTGGAAGTTATTAGGATCGCCACATGCTATTTTGTATCTTTTTCGATCGAAGACGTACTTTCTGCTCTGTGAAGATAGTGGTATGAGAGTTGATAAGAAGTTAATAAAAGAACTACGGCCCGAA
>NZ_HF990993.1:0-4388 GCF_000432295.1 Bacteroides sp. CAG:189 | reverse complement strand
TGCTTGAATTTTCATATCCTATCACTCTTTGTTACACTAACAGTTACAAAGTTACAAAAGTTTTTCGTATTGAGAGTGGAAAGCGGACAGAATATGAAATAGGTGGCAAATCCTCATTCAGCATTGTACCCATACTTGTAATTATCATACATTGGAAAATAAAAAGTAATAATGAAAGAATACGAGACCCATTACCGAATCCCGTATTCCACTGATTTCTCACAAAACAGGTATAGTGCCTGCCATTAGATACTCATTGCATTGGCTCCCAATGCTCCTAACACGGCTGATGCCACTGCTATCACGATTTTCAGGATTTTATCCCAAAGAGACTTCTTCATACTTTACACCTCCTTTCCCCAATTTTTAATTCTCAATTTTTACCTCCCAATTTTCATCTCGCATCTCGCATCTCCCATCTCGCATCTCCCATTTCCCATCTCCCAACTTTCACCTTTCACCTTTCACCTTTCAACTAAAACCATCATGCCGCCGGATCTTCCCCTTCCCCTTCTCCTCCTCCTTCCTCTTCTTCTTTCTTTTTCAGCAAAGTTTCCAGATCGTAGAAGTCGATTTTCTCTCCGGCACGTGTGGTAGTGATATCCGGGCGGATATTGGTGGACGGCCGGAAGTTTATTTTTACGGCTTTAATGTTTTTTGCCGTGCAGTCTTCCGCCTTTTCCACGCCCATGGTGCGGGCTGAGAGACTGAATACGCCGAAATTCTTGATATTGACCGATTGCCCGCCGTAGAGCGTGCTTCGCATGGCTTCTACAAAATTCGTCAGTACGCTCTGTATGTCTCCCAAGGTGAGCGAACTCTTCTCTTTCATCACATAAGCAATACTTTCCAAATCTGCATTGGGTCCTAAGGTCACCAACTGTGGATAGAACTTTTCCACTGAATCTGCTTTTCGCGGGTCTTTTCTTGGAATTTTTTTAAATGGTACTCCCATAACAAAATAAATTTAAATGAATAAAAAAACGATCTCTTTTCTTCCGGAAGTAGCGCTTTCCTTCTTTCCGATGTGACAAAGATAGCGGTCGGCTTCCGACTGCTGCAACGTACTTTTATGCAGATTGGTCTCGATGGTAAATACTTTGATTCCCTTTGTATTATGTTGTCCTACAAATTGCCTCTGTCTCCGGTTTTTATTATATTTGAGTAGTGAAACCAATATCGGAAACAGTATGATTGTAGATGAAGAAAAGTTTGTTATCAAGGCCTATCTGAAAGCTGACCTTGCCCGGTTGTATAGCCCTAATCTCCCTGCGGGATACGCCATGTGTAAACTGCGTAGCTGGATACGCCGTAATAAAGAGCTCCATGCCCATATGTACGAAGGGGGAGAGGGGAAGGGAGACCATTCGTACACTCGCCGGCAGGTACGGCTCATTTTTGAATATTTGGGAGAACCTTGAAACCGGCCGGCAGGCCATGAATAAGATTATATGTAATGCCCCGGCACATATATTCTGCCGGGACATTACATATAATCGGAAAGCTTAAAAGGGTAATTCTTCCTGTGTCTCCTTTGGGCCTGTCGATGGGGTATTCTTGTAGTTCCTGTCCACTTCATCAAAAGAGTACTGCACCACCTCGTATTCGTAAATCTTGTTTTCGCTGATTCTCTTCCGGAAGTTATCCCTTTCCAGTATTTGCACCAAGCTTTTCTGGTTCCGGTCGTTCATCTGTATTTTTCCGTTCATGCTGATAAGTACCAGTATCGCCGATACGGGCATCCATTTCACGTCCAGATCGTCCGCTTTCGGTTTGCGGAAATAGACATAGAGCAATTCCTCCTCTATGCTGGCTAAGCTGTATTCCCGGTTCACTTCATTCAATGTGGCTATCTCTTCGTTTTCATACCAGTAATGGAATCCGTTTTTCCAGAGGTAGAGTGCCTGAGAGTAGATTCCGGCATGGTTTACGGGCGCATGATAGTCGATTTCCTCCACGGTGACGGTGGGGTAACGCCTGAAAGCCCCTGCCGGATCTTTCAGGAAACGCGGTTCGTTGGTGCTGGCAATGAACGAGCAATGGCGTATGTAAGAGTTGGCATCCGTGTCGAAAGGCCGCCGTTCCGTCACTACGTCCTGTACGATAAGCCTTTTCAGTTCCGAAATGCTTCGGCCCGTCATGCCCTCGAACTCTTCCAGATTGATGAGCAGGCATTGGCTGAGAAAAAGCATGTGGTCCTTGTTTTCCGGGTTGATCATCCCGTTGCGGTAATATTTAGACAGTTCCGGAGGGAGAAGATGACGTATCCAGGAACTTTTGCCCTTTCCCTGCTCACCTTTCATGATGATGGCCAACTGGTTCTCTATCTTGTCATCCAGCGCGCAGGCCACCATGCCCACCAGCCACCGTTTCAGGCAGTCCTCCCAGAAAGGTTGGTTGGTCGTCTTTACCGTGGCTGCCAACAGCGCTATGTAATCCGTCTGCCCGTCATAGGGTTTCAGACCGTAAAAGTACGCTTCGAAAGGATTGAAGTTTTGTGCATATCGGGAGTCTATCAGGCTTTTTACGGTACTGGGGTGGCACGGTATTCCCGCCATTTGCAGGTCGTAGAACACGGTGTTGTAATCCTCCTTTTTCATGGAGCAGAATTCGTTTTTGCCGCCTTTATTCTTTTCTCTGAATTCCAGCCGCCCTTGTATCACGTTTCGTCTCACCTCGTATTGCTGCGTCATGAATTCGATGATACGCACCGCGACCGGTTTCTTCTTTTCTTCCTCCTGATGATCGGTGCGGGTGGTATAGTGATAGGCGTTTCTTACGATGCTTGCAGCGTCCAGATCGGGGGCGCCGAACTGCTTTTGCGCGAGGACTGCCGCTACTTCCTCCGGCAGGTTCTTCCGATAACATTTGTTGCCGAGAGTGAATATGAAATTATTCCTGTTGCCGGGTTGGTATTTTTCCTGTCTTTCCACGCTGCGCACGCAACTCTGGAATTCCATTTGTATCCACGGATCGATGTGGGTGTGGTCTATGCTTTCATCTCCGGGCATCTCCTCCTTCATGAGCTGGCGTACGGTCTTTTTCTTTCCTTTCGCTGGGGGCGGGAGGATGGTCAGTTGTGGTTGCCGCACTTGCCTGAGCGCCTCTTCGCAGATGTAAATGTCCGGATCGTAGGAGGTGAAAAACAATCTGCCGATGTCGCTGCCACTGGCATCCACCTCTACGCTGCAAAGTGTCTCGTAATACTCCTTGGCATAGGCAAACATCTGTTTGTGGTAAGTTTCCAGTGCTTCGTAACTGATTTCACTGCGGCGCAGCAGTTCCATGCGCAGGCGACAGGAAAGTTCGTCCTGCATGTATACGCCCACTTTCAAACCGTTTCCCGATGGGCTGGTGAAGCAGAACAGCGTATTCGGACTGCCCGTGATCAGCTTTCTGCAATTTGTCATTTCCTCTTCCGACAACCCGTCCAGATCCATCATTTGCAGGTCGTTGTATGTATCTATCATTTCGGGCACCCTTCGCTCCTTGTAGGTGGCGGAGAGCGTACTGCCTTTCAACTGTTTCTTCACCAGTGCCGCTTCCTCTTTTTTTCCGTCGCGTACCAGCGCCCGTATCTTTTCGATGATTTTGCCGTTGGTATAAGAGCCTATTTCCAGGAGTTTATCAGTGAGTTTACTTTTCCCCGTATGCTTGCTGAAGCCCTTAAAAGATGAGATCAGGATTTGAATTTCTTCCATGTCTTTGCTTTGTTTTTATAGGTTTTAAAATATCCGGCAAAGGTAAGGCGGTTTTTTCGAATGCTAAATCGTGGTTTTTCATCTCCGAAAAACCACGATTCACTTTTTAGGCTATTCCGGCTCATGATAGAAGTAAGTCTCTGATCTGATGCTCTCTAAGCTCATACTCTCTTCCGGATCGTTTTCGTATCTTATATCATAATACCGGAAGATAAAATCGGCCAGATGATTGATGTTGTTTTTCCCCGGAAGGGTGAGTTGACCTTTGTCCCAAAGGGATACCAACAGCTCGATAAGTTCTTTGTGTGAGCCGGTTATGACACATCTTCCGGGTGGTTGTTCGAAGAGGTCGATGTGTTTTTGTAACTTCTGAGAGAACTTGCCGGCAGTGATTTTTATGCCTAAATCTTCACATTCGAATGTGATTGTACAATTAGTACTTTTTTTACTTCATTTTTCATATATGTTTATAATTAAAATTTTGCAAAGATAATATTTTGCGTGAAAAGAATGAAACTCTCGCGCGGGGGCGTACGCGCATATATAGTGATTTTGTTTGTGTGTATAGTAGGTAGGTGGTACCACCACTTGTTAATACACAAACACATACGTTTTATAGAGTTTGATGAGAAAGTTTGAAAGGGATGGAGATAAAAAAGTGTTTCAAAAAACGTTCGTTTAATGGCA
>NZ_HF990992.1:0-3075 GCF_000432295.1 Bacteroides sp. CAG:189 | reverse complement strand
GGAAGCTGGTGGAAGTTTTTCCTCCCATTTCATATCTCCGTTTGCTGAAATGTAAGGCAATGTAAAAGTGAATGTGGTTCCGGTTTCCATTTTTGATTGTACAGCTATTTTTCCTCCTAACTTTTCTACAATGATTTTGCTGATGGAAAGACCCAGTCCTGTACCTTGCACCTGGTTGTTGGCCATGATGAAACGGTCGAATATCTTGTCTATCTTGTCATCGGAAATACCGCTTCCGGTATCGGCTATATGAAAAACAATTTCTTTTTCCGTCAATTTATATCCGAAGCTGATAGAACCTTTGGCTGTGAATTTTGTAGCATTACCTATCAGGTTGGAGAAAACCTGGAACAAGCGGTTCCTGTCTGTCGAGATAACCAGTGACGGATCGGACTCTTCGAAAACAAGCTCCACCCCAGGCTGACACCTGAAACTATACGTGTTTTTTACATCCTCACATAAAGTATAAAGGGATACAGGCGCATAGTTGAACTCCATCATGCCCGATTCAATCTTCGACAGGTCCAAAATCTCGTTGATAAGTTCCTGCAGGCGCATGTTGTTTTTTTCTACAATATCGTAATACTGCAATCTTTCCTCGGCGTTTTCCGTTTCAGCTATAATGCGTGAGAATCCTAGAATGGCATTCAACGGTGTACGGATTTCATGGCTCATATTGGCAAGGAAGGCAGATTTCAGCTGGTTGGAGCGTTCTGCTTTCCAAACAATCTCGGATGTGTTCTGTATATATCCTTCCAATACGGTCCTTTGCATATATACCTCTTTATGATATGTTTTTATTCTCATGTTGACGGTCTTTCCGTCAATAAGGAGTTTGTAGTTTATGGTATTGGAAGCATCCTTCTCCTTCAGATTTTCTTCCAGCCATTGACTGAAACGGGCCTTGTCATCAAGGTGCATATAGTTCATGTATTCATCTATGGAAATCTGTTTCTGTTCCTCATCGTTACAGAATATCCGGGTGTATCCCGAATAAGTGAAGAACCGTGTGGACGAATCGTATGCCCATAATCCTATTCTTGCGGCTTTTTCTATTTCGCACAAATCTTTTTGCTTTTTTTCCAGTTTCAGCCTGACGACACTCCGGCCTGTGATATCCCTGTATTGAAAAAGAAAATGCTCCTCATCATACTTGCTGATAATACATTTGTAGTATTTTACGTCATCTTCCAATATTAATTTGTAATTCCGTGCGGAAAGTTTGTCTCCTGCCCGTACTTTGGTGAATTCCGCATACATCTCCCGTGCCGTTTCCACAGGGAAATAAGAGAATATATTTCTCCCTATAATATCTTGTTCTTTTATAAAGAAGTCCGTCGTATTAGCCTTGAAGTCTAAACAGGTGCCGTCTTTATATACGAAAAACATAGTATCAGCCGTAATTTCCAGAATTTTGTCTGCATACTGCTTATCGTGCAATATATTACTCGGAATTTTCATATTAATAGTATGATTCTCAATATACTGTTTCTCTTAGCGAATTTAGATGCGTGATATTTGTTACTGACAGCAAATATACAAAAAAAATATTGTTTATATCATTTTATATCGTAATTTTGCAAGGTAATCAATGAAAAGAAGAAATGAAAAAGATTTTGGTAGCTGAAGATACGGAAAGTAATTACCTCTTATTATCTATAATTTTAAGAAAGGAGTATGAAGTTTACCGTGCCCACGATGGGCAGGAGGCTATTGAGAAATTTGAGGGTTGCCGGCCCGATATGATTTTGATGGATATAAAGATGCCTGTTATGGACGGTTTGGAAGCTACCAGAAGAATTCGTCTGAAAGGGGGGACACTTCCCATCATAGCTCTTACCGCCAATGCGTATGACAGTGACCGTGACAAGGCTTTTGAAGCCGGATGTGACGATTATATGGCCAAGCCGATTATGGCTCCCGCTTTGCGTGAGATGATAGAAAAATATTTTGGTGAGTAAATATTATGCCCTGCGGGATTTTTCCCATGTTCCGCCGGCATGTCTTTTCAAATAGAAGAAACCTTTTATCACATTGATGTTCATGAACAGGAAATAGTAGGGAATATAAAGTAATTTGTTCTTTACGGACTTGGCAGACAGGAAGCTGCCATAAACTCCCCCGAGGTAGAATGCGGATTGCAGCAGAAGAAAAAGAAAGTAAACCGGATGGCTCTCACTACAGACAACCAGCAGGATATTCAGGGGAAAGAGCAGAAACAAGGCAACCGGGGTTACCGACCATCTCAGTACGCGGTGGGAGACATATTGAAAACTGAGGATTCCATAACGTAGAGGATTTAGCAGTTCTTTCAAACGATAGACGGACTGCAATCCTCCTGCCGAGATACGTATTTTTCTTTTCTCCTCTTCTTTCATATCGGCCGATCCGCTTTCCAAGGCATATGCCGTATCACAATATGCTATCGTATACTGCTTCATGGCGATACGCAGGGACAGCATAAAATCATCCAGTAGGGTATCTTCAGGCATTTCCTCATATAACGGGGTGCGGATGGCAAATAATTCTCCGGCAGCACCTATGGCGGAATAGAGCTGATAATCCATTTTTTTCAGCCATGATTCATATTTCCAGTACAATCCTTCTCCTCCGGAAACAGCTCCTCCGGTACTGTACATGTCTACCCGTTTTTCTCCTGCCACGCATCCCACCTGCGGATGGTTAAAACATTTTACTATCTCGCGAACGGCCTGCGGATTAATAAATGTATTGGCGTCTGTGAATATGACCAAAGGCGTGGTGACAAATCCCATTCCCCGGTTCATAGCGGCTGTTTTTCCTTTTCTTTCGGGGACGAACAATAGGGTGACATCGGGATACGCTTTTAATTTTTCATTGGTTCGGTCATTGCTGCCGTCCGTTACCCATACGATATGCAGTTTCTCTTTGGGATAATCCAGTTCGTGGCAGTTTTTCATCTTTCCGTTTACTACCTGTTCCTCATTATAGGCGGTGATGAACAGGGTGATTTCGGGCAGGGCGGTGTTGTTGCCGTTCCGGCAGGTTTCTTGCTCCGGTTCGTCCGTATCGTAGAAGAAAAGAAAACTTTGTTTT
>NZ_HF990991.1:0-1741 GCF_000432295.1 Bacteroides sp. CAG:189 | reverse complement strand
ACCACCGTACGTGCGGTTCCGCATACGGCGGTTCCTATTTTGGATACCATTCGAGATACGTCTCCATTAAAGTAGCATACCCTGCGGAGCGTAGTTTATTGTTATCTATCGCCCTTTTTAGAATAGGGCTGTCAGCTATTCGCCAATAGCCCTTGCAAGTATTACCCCATTCGTATGCTTTGTATTTATTAATACCACATCTTATGAGGTTTGCCACTTTTGTCTTGACTTTCTTCCAAGCTTTCCATATACACATGAGTATTCGTATAATTCATGTTAATTTTGATGTTAATTGAAATATATCGCGGTTCATAATGTTGTCAATACCAGAATATTCATCGTATAGTGTTTCAACCCACTTCTCATTCATATATTGCACTATTTCTTGATAATCCTTATCATTGGGATTTACGATTCTGAACATCTGACGAATACATTCATTGCCATCTAATTCTTGATAAATATACATAATTTTACTATTAGTAAATAGAATGAAATAAGCGGATAGCTCATCTTCGTGAATTGCCGCAATCTTATTATCATTTAAATCACTAACAATATTCCATTTTTGCTTATTAAAATTATCACTTGGTGATTTAACAAAATAAAAACTTGACGAATCGAAATATAGACATTTCTTTTGCATCATTATAATGATAGCCAATCCATACTGATTGTTGGAATACGGATAAGCTATTTCTTTATAGAATATAGACTTAATTTGTTCCATATTAAGCTTGTTTATGGTGGGTCTTATGGTATCCATAAGACCCACGTTTGTTTAACGACCACCTATCGGCATTCCTTTTTGAGTAACTACATCATAAACGGTTTCTGATACTTTCCTTCCAGAAATATAACCGAAAAAGCCACCTATTAATGCTCCAGCTGGTGCACCAACAACTTCACCGACTCCACCAACAGCGAATCCAATAGATGTACCTGCCATACAACCCAATTTGGCTCCAGCCCAAGCACCTGCCCATCCACCAGCTACAGATGTTACAGTTCGTGCATTGTAGCGTGAAGAGTATATTTCATAGGCATCAGCAGCTACTGCAGCAAATGTCAATACCCTGCCAGCTATTTTAATGCCATTAAGACCTTTTATTAGATTCTTTGGTCCAAAAATTTGCACTACGGTGCCATTATTTGCAACATGATCCGAAATGGCATAGGAATTTCCCAACTTATATACAGAAGCCCCTTTAGCATCCATCCATTTTCCAAGCTTTTTATATTTAAGGGCATCTACTTTTGCTTTCAATTCCGGAGATTGACGCAACTGCGAAGATGTATAACCCAATTCTGCTTTTGCTTCTAAATAAAACTCTCTCATTTGGCTATTTTTGACTTCTACAGCATGTGATACATCAATACCTTCAACAGCTAATGTCACACCACTACCAGTGCGACCAGTGCCTGAAGCATTTGCTATTGTAGAAAACCAATTATAGGAAGATAACTTACCATATTTAGTTGCATTGAAACCATTACGGAGTATTTTACCAGGATGCTGAGTATTATGATACAATGTTGGCGCATTATCTCCCTCTTCTCCATTTGGATCAATAAAGCGTATCGGATTGTTAAAAGTCTGACAATAACTTGTTATCCATGGATACTTCTCCTGCATTGGATCAGTTGACATCCACAGGCTAAGATGTGGGTCATAGTATCTCGCTCCATAGTAATACAATCCCGTCTCCTCATCGAATTCCTTCGCATTGAAAAGATAAGG
>NZ_HF990990.1:0-1045 GCF_000432295.1 Bacteroides sp. CAG:189 | reverse complement strand
TACTGCATCTGCCTTTAAACAAGGAGCGTCTTCGGAAGCTGACGGAGAATTATGTGGTTAGTAATGCCAAAATAAAGAACGCATTGGGCATTGAAAAAATGCCGGTGACTGCTAAAGAGGGCTTGATAAAGACCATACAATCGTTTGAGTGATTTGTGATCGGGTCAAGATTATCCGTTTATAATCAGATGATTGGCTCTTTTATTATTTCCATGATCGAAGATACTTTTTAAATATATAAGACTGTGTATTATCTAATCATCTTAGTTCTGCTCTTCCTTGCAGAACTTTTTTATTTCCGCATCGCTGATAAATGTAATATCATCGACAAGCCGAATGAACGTAGTTCTCACACCCGCATTACTTTGCGTGGTGGAGGGATCATCTTTTATTTTGGTGTATTGGCTTATTTTCTGACGAGTCATTTTGAATACCCCTGGTTTATGCTTGCCTTGACATTGATCACCTTTATCAGCTTTGTAGACGACATCCGTTCCACTTCACAAGTACTCCGACTGGTGTTTCATTTCTCCGCCATGGCTTTGATGTTTTATCAATGGGGGTTGTTTTCACTCCCTTGGTGGACGCTTTTTGTGGCATTGATCGTTTGTACGGGTATCATCAATGCCTACAATTTCATGGATGGCATCAATGGCATCACCGGCGGATATTCATTGGTTGTTCTCGTAGCCCTTGCTTATATCAATGAGGCGGTCGTTCCTTTCGTCGAACAGGATTTTATTCTGACGGTGCTTTGCAGTGTCTTTGTTTTCAACTTCTTCAATTTCCGGAAACGTGCCAAGTGTTTTGCCGGTGATGTCGGTTCTGTCTGCATTGCATTCGTTCTGCTGTTCTTTATCGGCAAGTTAGTTATCCGGACGGAGGATTTCAGTTGGATTATCCTGTTGGCCGTATACGGTGTGGATAGTGTACTGACGATAATCCATCGCCTGATGCTTCATGAGAATATCGGTTTGCCACACCGGAAACATCTGTATCAGATTATGGCGAATGAACTGAAGATCCCTCATGTGGTGGTTTCATC
>NZ_HF990989.1:2709-7984 GCF_000432295.1 Bacteroides sp. CAG:189 | reverse complement strand
ATTGAGATTGCTTGCGGATTTTAGGATAACTATGAATTGTTTAATGCCGAACGTCCTACCGTGCCTACTCAAAATTGGATTGTAGAGGATTATACTTCTTTGGAAGAGCATAATCAAAACCCCTATTGGATGCTGAACCGTGGAATCGGAAAGTCAATTCGTCATCGTTTTACAACTTCCGGTACATTGAAATATCAGATATTGGATTGCCTAAGTATTCAGGGACGTTTGAGTTATGAACGTGATAATACAAACTTCAGAAGAGAAAAGTATGCCAGTACTTACCGTCTTTCTATGGGAGCGTACAGTGAGACGATGAATTTCTACGAGCATTTGTTTGGAGATGCTTTGGTGAGCTTTAATAAGACATGGAATGATTTTACAGTGGCGGCAACGGCAGGTGCCAGCTTTACTAAAGAGGTGACGCACGGTACTTATCTGAATGCGGAAGGAGACCAATATTATGAAGTGGATGTGACGGATGCGAACGGTATTACGTATAAGATGCCTCAAGGTAACGTATATTTCCCTAATATCTTCCATCGGGATAACTATTATGATATCTACTATCAGGAGAATTATACCAAGAAACGATTGAACTCCGTATTCGGTACATTGCAACTCGGATATAAGGATATGGTATATCTCGATCTTACCGCTCGTAACGACTGGTCTTCCGCGTTGGCGTTTACAGAAAGTATGAGTTTCTTTTATCCTTCGGTAGGTGCTACTTTCTTGTTGGACGAGATGTTCCATATGAATGACGATCTGTTCGATATGGTGAAGTTGCGTGCTTCTTATTCGGTAGTAGGTAACGATATTCCGGCATATTACTCCCGTCCGGTAGCCACTTTGTCTAAATTGACCATCACATTGCCGACGGTTATGCCGTTCACGGATTGGAAACCTGAAAAAACGTTCTCTATCGAGGCCGGTTTTGACTTGGCAATGCTGCACAACCGTTTACGCACGGAGTTTACTTTCTATAAGGCCAATACGAAGAACCAGTATTTCCAGGTGTCGGCACCGGTAGCATCGGGATATAGCAAAAGAAATATTAATGCCGGTAATGTGGAGAACTTAGGTATCGAGGCTTCTTTAAGTTATCGTCTTGATTTCAACCATGATTGGTCGTGGACGCCGGGAATCAATTTCTCCTATAACAAGAACGAGATAAAAGAACTTTGTCCGGGGTTGGAAGAGTATAATCTTGCCGAGGCTTCCGCTTTCATTATGAAGTTGAAAAAGGGTGGCTCTTATGGTGATATATATACGTATGATTTCCAATATGACGACAACGGAAATATAAAATTGGATAACACCGGAGCGCCTCTGTTGACAAGTGATGCCGATACCTATGCCGGAAACTTTAACTCGAAATTCCATTTGGGATGGTCTAATACGATCAATTGGAAGAATCTGAATATCTATGCTTTGGTTGACGGTAAAATCGGAGGTAAAGTGCTTTCTATGACCGAAGCGATTATGGATGGATACGGAGTATCTAAGGCGACAGGAGATGCTCGTTTGAACGGCGGAGTACCCAATAAGGACGGTTCCATGATCGATGCGGAGAAATATTATTCGAGAGTAGGAGGGCGTGCACAAAATGCCGGTTTTAATGCTATGGAGTATATGTATTCTGCCACTAATTTCCGCTTGAGGGAACTTTCTGTCGGATATACATTCGAGAATTTATTTGGAATGAATAAGAACCTGACTGCTTCTGTTGTCGGTCGTAATCTATTCTTCTTGTATAAAAAGTCTCCTTGTGATCCTGATATTTCCGGTTCTACGGGAAATGGATGGCAGGGTATCGACGTATTCAGTCTGCCTGCTACACGTAGCTGGGGACTAAACTTGAAGCTGAATTTTTAATACATAAGATAAAAACGATATGAAGAATTGTTTATTTAAATATAAATCTCATTTGGCTACGGCTTTTATTGGTTTGTGCCTTGTGTCTACGGGGTGTACTGATAAGTTTGAAGAAATTAATACGGACCCGAAAGGTGTCGATGATTCGGTAACCGATATGGTGGATAAGATTCAAAGTCCGTTGGACAATATTATTCCTCACCAGGAACATCGCTATCAACTTTGGGCGAATCTTACTACGGATATCTTTGCCGGTTTTATGATGGGGGTGAATGATTTCGGTGGATCGAATAATTATAATTATCAACTCAGACCGGACCATTGTGCTCAGACATATGATGACTTCTATTTATATGTGTTTAAGTATACCAGCCAATATATACCGCAGTGTAAAGCACTGGAACGCTTTGAACTGGCAGCCATGATGCAGATTGCCAATGTAGCTGCTATTTTACCGGTAGTTACTTCTTATGGTCCTGCACAGTATTCTTGTGTGTTGGAAGGTTCGGATACGTATTATTATGATTCTGAAGAAACAATTTACAAGCGTCTGTTTCAAGACCTGAAAGAGGCTGTTGAATGGTTGAAAGATTTTCGTGACAGTAGTCCTTCTCAGGACCTCTTGGATGATTTTAAACGGGCGGATAAGGTTTGTGACGGAGATATCGATAAATGGATCAAATTTGCCAATACATTGCGTTTGCGTATTGCCATGCAGTTGGTAAAGGTTTATCCGGACTCTCAGAAAGAAGCCGAAGATGCTGTAAGAGACGGAGTGTTGACAAATTCGGATTCGGATGTGGTATTGAAATCCGGTTTGATGCTTTTCCGTATTGAAGACTTATGGAATGATACCCGTGCCAATGCTAATATAATCTCTATCTTACAAGGATACTCAGACCCTCGCTTGGAAAGATGGTTTGCTACTAATAATGCGGATATCTATAGTACGGATGATGAGTTGTCTCCTGTTGTGGAGAAAGCTACCAAATATCTGGGAGTACGGCAGGGAGTGCCGATGACCCGTACCGAATATCAAGGATACTCTAAAACGAGCCGTGTCGGTATTCCGGAACAGGGGCCCCGGCCGGTATTGCGTGTGGCTGAGGCTTATTTTCTCCGTGCGGAAGGTATGTTGAGGAACTGGAATATGGGAGACGGAACTCCGGAAAGCCTGTATAACGAAGGAATTCACAGTGCTTGGGCCAGTGTATTGGGAGATGAATCCGGATGGGCCGGTACTTACGAAAGCTATATCAACGGGTTTATCAATACTGAAGAAGGCGGTGATTTTGATTGGGAACTGTTTGAAGGTGGTTTCGGTTCTGCTCCTTATATCAATTATCGTAATCAGGAATATAATTATTATATCGAGGAGAATGGTAAGCAGGTCGGTATCAATCGCATTTCGGTAAGGTGGCATGATGAAGATTCTCCGGAAAAGAAATTGCAACGCATCATCACTCAAAAATGGATTTCTTTCTTTCCTACTTTGTCTTCTGTGGCATGGACGGAATATCGCCGTACAGGTTATCCTAAATTGATACCGATACCTTCGGACTTGAATTATAGTAACGGGGCTATCGATACGGAACTTCAGATACGCCGCTTGCCTTTTACACAAAGCGAATATCGGGGTAATACGGAGGAAGTGAATAAGGCACTCGGCTTACTGAAAGGGCCGGACAATGGGGGTACCCGTTTGTGGTGGGATGTAGATAAAGGAAATTTTGAATAATATATGGATAAAAATAGAAATATTTTAGTTTATCAATTTAATTAAATTAATTATGAAAAACAGGTTTAGTTTATTGTGCAGTGCTACACTTTTACTGGCATCTTCTGTTTGCGCACAGACGGAAGTGCGGATGGACATGTATGTACCTCTTTTCAACAGTGGGGAATGGTATGACAGTCAGAATTTTGAATCTTGGGAACCCGGACAGAATCCGGAAGAAAACTTCTTTATTTCCCGCGTTCGCCCGCGTGAGCGTTTTGTAAATGAAAAAACACAGGTGTATCCTGCCGAGGATGCTAAAGGAAAGAAGGTACTTTGGTGGATGCCTATCTCTAATGGTGATTGGACATTGAATTTGCCGTCTTATACTATGCGAAACGATATATTCAGTATGTGGTCTTATCTGGATGTACATGGTGGATGGAATCAACCGATGTTGCGTTCTTCCGGTACATTTGGAGATGTTTGCCATAAAAACGGTGTCCGGAATTCCGTGCTTGTGTTCTTTGATTCCGGAAGTACGATTGATTACACCAAGCCGTCACAAAATGCTCCTTCTAAGTTTTTTGCCATGTTGTTTAAAGAAGAAGGCGGAAAGTTTGTGAATGCGGAAAGACTGGTGAAGATGTTCCGTTATTATGGAATTAGTGGTTGGAGCATCAATCCGGAGGTGAGTATGACTCAGGATACGGCAAATAAATTGCAGGACTTCCTGGTTGCTTGTCGTGAGGCTGCTGAAAAATTAGGATGGGGAGATCAGTGGAACTTATGTTGGTATGATTCCATGCTGAACTCCGGTGGTGTTTCTTTTTCTATGAATACTTTGTATTCAAGCAATCAAAACTGGTTTGCTTACCGTGATGATAGGACGAAACAGGTTGCCGATCATTTCTTTTTGAATTATAATCATGGATCCGGCCAGATTACTAATGCGGTGAGAACAGCCAAGTCATTGGGACATAGTCCTTTTGATGTGTATACGGGGCAGCACATCGGAACTCGTGGATTAGGCGATAGCTGGGAATCTATCATGGAGAACGAAATTTCTATCGGTACCTGGGGTGAACATAGCCAAAATAATATTTTCTATAACAGTACGGATAAGGGATCGGCTCCTGAGATTCAGTCGCAGGTGTATACGGAGAAACTGGAAATGTTCTTCAGCGGTGGTAACCGTAATCCGAAAAATACCCCTGAATATATCACGTCGAGAGGAGACCTTTCTTATGCCAATATGCAGAAATTTAATGGTGTAGCTACAAAGGTTGTTGCGCAGAGTACTTTGAATGAATTGCCTTTTGTCACTTATTTTAGCTTGGGTAACGGGCTTTGTAACTATGAAAAAGGGGAGAAATTCAGTGATTTCCAATGGTATAATCTGGGTATGCAGGACTTTATGCCGACTTGGAGATGGTGGGTAATAGACGATAACGGAAACGTACCTGCTGATGCGATAAAATGTGATCTTTCTTATGATGAGGCTTATATGGGAGCTAACAGCTTGAAATTTAGTGGCAAGACTGCTAAATCGAATGTTCGCTTGTTTAAGACTCAGTTTGCGGTGAAAGGTTCTGAAAAAGCGACTTTGGTTTATAAAGTTAAAGAAGGAACGGATGCCAAAATGAAGTTGACATATAGCCTGCAAGGATCGGAAGATCA
>NZ_HF990989.1:0-2682 GCF_000432295.1 Bacteroides sp. CAG:189 | reverse complement strand
ATCGGAAGATCAGTTTAAATCAGTAATTGTTCCTGCGGCAAAAGCGGGCGAATGGTCTACTGCTACCTGGAAACTGAGTGACTGGGGAATTAATAATGGAGATGTAATTGCTTGCTTGGGAGTAACCATAGAGAATACGGATGAGAAATATGCCGTGAATGTAGGAGAACTTTCAATTGTTGATCCTGCCAAGACATTCAATCCTGTAAAACCGACTATTATAACAGACGGTTATGAGATGCAAATGAATCATTCTGCTTATAATTATGAAACAATCAAACTGATCTGGAAAGCTAAAGACAGCGAAGACCCATGGACTACCGTGTATAATGATGATGTTGATACTTGGTATTATGAAGTAATGGTACGTGAGGACGGAGGTGAACCTAAAATGGTGAACCGTACGACTTCATGGGCAGCCGTAACGGTGGTACAGTTGACTGCTACCAGCAAGACATTTGAAATGGGAGTTCGTGCAGTGGCCCCCGACGGTGTTACCCGTTCGGAAATCGCTTGGCTTGATCAGGTATTCGAACATAAGTATGAATACAAGACGGGTATTGTATTTGACGGTCGTAAAATCGTTCCGGATGAAGAGTTTACTATCTCGTTGGAAGACCCTACAATACCGACTGCTCATTGGATTTTAACAGCAGAAGACGGAACTACTGTCAAGGAAGAAGACGGACAGGCTATTACTGCTTCCTGCCCATCTGTAGGTTTGTATAATCTGAGTGTAAGTTTTGATAATCCGTCACCGGAAGACCCGGATGCCGTATATCAGAAAACATATGACGGGCTGGTGGTTGTTACTCCTGAAGCGACCGGACGCTATCCGAAAGCTGACTTTACTTTTGATGAAGATATCGATATCTCTGAAGGACCTCAGAATGTAACATTTACATTTAACGGTATTAAGGGTGAAGGTTATACTTCCAATGCTATCGACTTGACTGACGGTACTCATTTCTTTGCTGCCGATCCGGCGGTTTTGGGGACTCCTTCTACTATTACTATGGCCGCTTGGGTGAAACCGACTAATCTGGCCGGACAGGTGATGTCTTTGCGTGATTTGGGTACAAACCCGAGTTGGGGATCTACCTGGATTTATCTGGAGAAAGAAAAGACGACCGGTCAAGTACAATTCTGTTTAATGGGACGTGATCGTGGCTCAGATTTTAAGGACATGTTCTCCGGAGTAGAAGTGAAGATCGGAACTTGGTATCATATCGCTATGGTATTGGATAGAGATAATAGAGAAGTTCGTTTGTATGTAAATGGTAAGCGTGTTGCTGAGCAGAGCGTTTCATTTAAAACTTCTTATGATTTGTATTCTTTGGGTACGGAAGGATTCCAGGGATCGATCGATGAGGTTCAGTTCTGGAATAAGGCATTGACTGACGAAGAGATGGCAGTGGCTATGTACGGCTATACTCCGGACAAAGTACCGGCAGGATTACAGGGATATTGGATATTTGAAGACAAGTGTGCTGATAATGACAAGAAATTCCCCAATTTGGGTAAGGCCGGTGAAGAGTTTCCGGGTGGTGTCTTTAAAGGGACGACTATGAACGATAATGATAATCTGACTCCTTCGATTGTTCCGGGTTCTACCTGGCTTTCCGGTAATACTAAAGTGGAAGCTATGTTGACTTGGGACTTCAAGGGAGCTGCTAATGTCGATTTGTCAAATATCGAAGCTCCGGTAGTCACTTATGAAGAAGAAGGAAATTATCCGGCAACATTGACAGTTACAAATGCCTATGGTACGGATGTGAAAGAAGTAACTGTAAAGGTTGAAAAAGGTGGAGTAGGTATTGAAGATATCAATAAAGATTATGTAACGATTACCCCGACGGTATTTACGGATAATGTTGCCGTAGGTCTGATAGATGCAGGTACTTATACTATGACTGTTTACGATTCAAAAGGTATGTTGGTAAAAAGATTACAGAAAGATTGTGTGAATAACGAGACGGTTCATATTGATTTGGATGTAACTTCCGGTATCTATCTGCTGAAAGTCATGAAAAATGATATGATCTTGAAATCAGCTAAAATTATAAAGAAATAAAGAGTTGGTTTAAGTTGATTGTAATGGCTACAAACTGTTGAAAATATGGTTTGTAGCCATTTTTATATAATAGACTGCATTTCTTTTTGTACGACGATGAGGTATAGCAATACGGGCAGGTATTCTTTGAACTCTTTTCTGAGCATATCCATTGTTTTTTGTTTGTATCGGTTGATTGATTTTACGCTTAGGTTTAATTCTTCCGCTATTTCCGCATGAGTCTTTCCTTCAAAGAAATTTTTAGTAAAAACAATGCGGTAGTTTTGAGGGAGTCGCTCTAATGCTTTGAACAGCATATCATAAAGTTCGTTTAAGGTATATACGCTATCTGATTCTGTGGCATAGACAGGTGGTTGCTTTTGGCAGAGTTCATTATAATTCCATTCGTATTCCAAGTGTTTTAAATAGTTGAGACAACTATTGCGTACACATATTTTCAGATATGCGGTTGCGGTATCTTTCTTTAATTCAATAGAGTTTCGTTTATCCCAAAGAGAGGCAAATACATCAGAAACGATATCTTCACAAATAGCCATATCGTTTATGAACCTTTTTGCGTAGATGCAAAAGGGAGCATAATATTCTTCATACAGCTTCCGGAATTCTTT
>NZ_HF990988.1:0-7211 GCF_000432295.1 Bacteroides sp. CAG:189 | reverse complement strand
CGCTCATATGAGCGAGACAAAGATAAATTCGTTTGTCCATTGTTCTATTATTACTTAATTAGTTACAGATTCGACATTCCCATGACCAGGAAAGATTTTTGTTATATCAGCAAGAGTCAATATTATTTCTGTAGATTTTGCAGCTTCTATCCGATTACTTTTAGGAAAAGTCGTCACGACTTTTAAGCCGGGTATGTAAGAGTCTCCCGTAAACAACCAACTACCAATTTTGTAAGTCAAACAACTCCAATCATGACCAGGTGTTTTAATTATGTGTAACATAACACCAGGCCACAACTCCATTATCTGTTTATCCGACAAAATACACACATTACTTCCCGCATAAATAAACGGACAATGGTGATATCGAGAAAAATTCCATTTATCAGAATACAATCCTTCCCGGCCTTCCGGTGAAGTGAAAACTATCATATCCGGATACCTATCCAGTAATTGATTCAATCCATAAATATGGTCAAAATGAGTGTGAGTCAACAATACCCCTTTCAACTTTTTTGAATGTTCTTCAATCCATCGGATAATAACGTCCGCATCTCCTACATCCACCAACCATGCTTCATCGTGCTGAAACCGGTACAATATGTAAGAATTCGAAGCATATACCCTATTTACAATTTGCGTCACTTCCATGTCACCTGGCAGTATATCCTCCATCGACACACAAATCAATACCTGTCACCCATTTTGAAGCATCGGACAAAAGGTAAATACATGCATTAGCTACGTCTTCCGTTTCACCCAACCCAAGGAGATGCTGCTGTTCTAAAACAGCTCTTCTTTCGGGATCAGCAATATGAGGTAAATTATAATTAATAGGAGTAATAACAACTCCAGGAGAAACCGTGTTAACACGGATCTTTTTCTTTGCAAGTTCACAAGCCAGAGATCGTGTACCGGAAACTAATGCCCCCTTAGTCATCCCATATAAAGATTTTCCATTTTCACCGACCTTTCCCATTACAGAAGAAAAAAAGACAATGCTCCCCCCTTCCTTTGAGAAGTTCCCCATCTTACAAACCTCCCTTGTCAGATTATAGGCTGAGAAAACATTTGCTTGAAAGAACTCATCCAATTTCTCAGGAGTAACCAACTTTAAAGGTAACGTGGTCGAGATTCCCGCACAATGTAATACTCCGCTAATTCTTCCAACCTGACTTACGATATTCTTAACCACCAACTCTACCGTGGCATACTCTGTCAAATCAACAGGAATAATAACATGCTTATCCGGATTATCCATTATTGATAGAGTCTCATGTAACCGTTGTTCATTACGCGCCAACAGAACTACAGTTGCCCCCATCCGGCTACAACTTACAGCACATTGTCTGCCTATACCGGAAGAAGCACCAGTCACACAAATCACCTTATTACTCAGATCAAAGGGATTCATACCTCCACGATATCACTAATTTTACAATTATTGAAGTTAATTATTGCAGTAGCCCAAGTCATACCAACCCCAAAAGCGCTCAATAATAACTTCTTATCACCATCCAATTTCCCTCTAAGCTCGCTTACAATGGTCAAAGGAACAGAAACAGATGAAGTGTTTCCGTATTTGGCTATAGTAGAAGGAATCTTAGTTGTGTCCAACTTAAGCTTTTTAGCCAGATAAGAATTAATAAAGTTATTCGCCTGATGAAAAACCATATAATCAAATTCATCCTTATCAGTTTCCGCATATGCAAGCAGTGCCTTAATATCTTTAGGAATTTCCCTTATCACAAAATTAAAGACATCCCCTCCATGCATATATCCCTGTTCCTCACTACGTATATTACCATACTCATCAACAACGCGCTCTTTCACAGTCTCTACAGAACTCATTTTTCGGTAACCTCCCGCATCAACCTTAATAAGTCCTTCACGTGATCCGTCCGAATTCAGTGAGAAATAACTTTTACCAAAACATTCACCTCTCTCTACCAATGCAGCTACCCCTCCATCGCCAAAAAGAAATGCAGTACGTCTATCTTTTGGAGAGTAAACTTTAGAGCGTGTTTCCCCATCCAAAATCAAAGCCTTACGCAATCCTTTTTGTTGCATCAAAGCGTATACCACACTCATGCCATACATAAATGCCGAGCAACCTAAATTTATATCAAACGCAATCGTAGAGTTAGACAAGTGCAACCGATCCTGCAAAATAACCGAAGTAGCCGGCATTCTATAATCAGGGGTTTGAGATATGAACACAAGCAAATCTATTTCCGATCGATCTATATTATTATCGGCAATCAACTTTTCAGCCGCAGCATAACACAAATCGGAAGAACAGGTATTCTCATCAGCAAACCGACGTTCAAATATTCCCACTTTATCCACAACCTCTTTTACCTGATCAGCCGGAAAATACTGGGTATACTCATAATTATTTATCACAGTGCGAGGTACAGCTGCCGCCAGTGCAGTAATACCTACTCCTTCATATTGCAAAAAGGCCATTATTATTTTTTTATTGCAGCGTTATACAAATCTCCAATTGTCTGTAGTTTACGAAAATCAGCTTCTTCTATTTGGCAATCGTACTCCTCGTCCAGCATTGCAATAACAGACAAATAAGCTAATGAGCTCCATTCTTCATATTCCCGAAAATTATCATTCATATTTATTTCACGGTCTTCAATTTCCAAAACATCTTTGATTAATTCTATAAATTTCTCTTCCATAACGTTTATTTTATTGATTAGTTATTGTATTCTTATCATTTTCGCTGGGTTACCAAAATAACTCATGCCGTCTTTTGTTTTTCTCATAACAACGCTTCCGGTTCCTATCCTCACACTATTTCCTATTGTCAATCCTTGCAATACAGTACACCTGACTCCTAAAAAGTTAGCATTACCGACATTTGTTTCTCCGGATATTCGAACCTCCGGCTGCATCACGTTACAATCTCCGATTGTAATATCATGTCCCAATGAGACACAGCCATTCATCAGATTGAAATTTCCGATTGTGACACCGCAACTTACCCTTCCTCCGAATGTAATTACATTTCCCTGTCCGATACGAATTGACTCCTCATCAAAAAAAAGAACATTAGGTGCTATAATGTTAGGAAAATAGATACAAGGATTATGAATCCTGCCTGTGATGTTTTGCAATACAGCAGGAGAAGCAATAGCCATTACAATAGCAAGTGGTGATCCATTGTACTGATTTACAGTTTCCATATTCCCCAAAACCCTGCCATATTTATTCGCTTCTCCAACAGAATGCCCGTCATCAAAATAGCCGATAAAATTCCACGTCGGAGTAACTTGATTGATGGCATTGATGACACAAGCTATTTCCCGGCCAAATCCCCCAAATCCATAAATTGCAATATCTTTCATAATCTACTAATTCTTACCATTAAAAGGTTCCATCGTGGTCTGCCCTTCCTGAGAAATCCCCTCCCGTATGAATACCTTTTTTATTGTTTTAAAAATAATACACAGATCCAGCCATAACGAACAATGATCTACATACCACACGTCAAGTTCAAACTTCTTTGTCCAACTGATTGCATTACGCCCATTCACCTGTGCCCAGCCGGTAATACCGGGACGGACTTCATGCCTGCGCGCCTGTTCCTTCGAATAAAGCGGAAGATAGCGAACCAGTAACGGCCTGGGACCAATCAATGCCATGTCGCCTTTCAAGACATTGATTAACTGAGGAAGTTCATCAACAGAAGTAGAACGAACCAATTTGCCGATTTTAGTAATTCGCTGAGAGTCCGGTAATAATTTGCCATCGGCACCCCGTTCATCGGTCATTGTTTTAAACTTAATTACTTTAAAGATTTTTCTATTTTTCCCTGGACGTTCCTGAAAAAAGAAAATTCCAGCTCCTTTGTTGGCAAAATGGAGCCCAATACTTATAATAAGTAAAAAAGGCCAAATAAGCAGAAGAACTATTAAAACAATGATAAAGTCAATTGCACGTTTAAAACAGTTTTTATACATAATTTTGTGCATTTCGATATGTAAAATCTTTCGCTGCATTGAATGAATTGCCACTCAATCGTTTCTGCAATTCCGAATTGTTTTTTAAAGTTAAAATATAGTCCGCCATTAAACGAACCTGTTCCTTATCAAAACAAGCCCCATTATCATAACGATCCACCAAGTGTGCCAATTCCGAACATTTAGGTGCTATACATAACAATGGAGCTCCTACAGCCAATAAATTGTACGTTTTACTAGGTACGCTCACTTGTGCCGTTTCATCATTCAAGGTCACCACTCCCACATCAGCAGCAGCCAATGAATAAGGTAATGTATCCCTATCCTGCCATGTAAAGAAACGGCATGAAGACAATCCATACTCTTTCGTCAGGTTAATCAGAGTCTCTTTCTTTTTTCCCTCTCCAATTATTAAAAACTGAATATCAACTTCGTTTTTAAGCAAACGTGCAACTTCTATCAAACACTCCACATTATGTGTATATCCAATATTGCCAGAGTACAAAACGATAAACTTTTCACCCAAAGAATGCTTATGTAAAAACAAATTGTCATTTTTCTTTACAGGACGAAATTTTTCAGATGCAGTCCAATTAGGAATCACACGAATCCGGCCTTTATCCACATACTTCTCCAAAACTTTCCTCATACCTTCACTTAACGTAATTACGTTTAATGCTTTGGAGAAGACAATTCGATTCCATCCTATCCACCATTCATACAAAAAATTACTTTCCTTTATGCCTATATTCCGCAATGCATCTGGATATATATCATACACGATCACCGAAAAAGGATGACGAAGTAATAAAGGCAACAAATAACACATAGGCGGGTTAGTAACATACACTATTTCATATCCCCTATAATTAAATAAGAGTTTAAAAAAAATTTGTATGGTTCCCCAACACCATGTAAAAATCCTTTTCAAAGAAGAATCTCTGTTGTATGCTATTATTTTATCTACTTCTACCCCATCTTTCAGAGAACGTTCCGTTACCTTGATACTGCCTGCCATTAAAGAAACGCGATCGTATTTACTTGCATAGGCATTAACAATATCAACCATTAAATATCCTGTACTCTGATTGATCAGAACTACTTTTTTCATTTCTGTTCCGAAGCTATTAAATCCCCCAATTCGCTCGATGTCATAAACTCTATATCCGGCCATTTTTTAAGCATTCTGCTCAATAACTCTTCCAACTTCTTCAATGATCTTTCCCTGTTTTCCGGGTGCAGAAAGCCAATATAATTCACACGGTGAGAACTGATAGTAGCCGGTTTACGCCACAAAAATGCAACTTCCATCTCTTTCAGACAATTCCCCACCCAATCCGTACTGGCAGGGCTTTCCATACTGGAAGGCTCAAAAAAACAGTTACGTGTCAGATAAATCTGCCCTACCCCATTCTTTTGTCCCAAAAAACGTATATGCTTTTTAAATTCCCCATTACCTAAAGGTTCCATCTGAATTTTTCCGGAATTAACATACCTCACCCCGTTATCAAACAGAACTTTTTCCAACGAATTATTAAAAGGTCCATTAGTAGGAACAAAATACTTCGAACGATAACCGTATAGTCTTTCAAATAGATCCAATCCTGTATTTAAGACCTCCTCCATATAAGGAAGGTCATCCATCGTATCCAAATCGAATGCCGCTTGAAATTTGGGTATCGGTTCTCCATCAATTCCATTATAGATTCCTGTAACGCCATTTTCAAAAGCAAGTAAAGTAGAACGATGCCCACTTCTTAAAGCACGTAGCCAACGTTGTACATTCAGATGCTCACGTCCATGAAAAATAGGGACAAACAATCGTTTCTCAATACCTTCTTTCCATAATTCATACACCCTGTCATGAGCCGGATAACGTTTTAAAGTTTCCGTATAAGGTTCATAAAAATATTCCGTATATCCGGTTTCTTTAATTCGCTCAAATACCGGATTGGCGACAACGTTCACTCCCGTCATTACCGGTGCTTTCCCATTCTTATCCTTAAAATTAGATAACGTTTCAAACAAGCACTCCAAATCACGATTGCTTTCCAATGAGTCATACAAATTATAATGATTGCGATCCTCTCTCATACCTGCTTTTAATAAATTTTTAAAAGCTTCTAAAGAAGACATCCGAATGCTACCCCAATCGTCAGATTCAATAACGACTATTTTTCTATTTGTACGCCATCCCGGTATATTGCTGGCATGTACCGACAATAAAGATTTCCATGTATTTCTATACATAATTATAATAACGCTTTATATAGTTCTATATAATCCTGATAACGTTCTTCTTTATTGAAAAGAAGTTCGGCACGTTGCCTGCAAAAAGTCTGATAATATATTCTATCTCCGCTTAAAACCTCTGATATAGCTTGATATAAAGCTGAAATATTCCCTTTTTCAACCACTCGTCCTGTATCTTGCGAGATAGCTTCCGGACTCCCCCCGGTTTGATATGTAATCACAGGGGTTCCACAGGCCAAAGCCTCTATATTAGTTGTAGGAAAATTATCTACCCAAGTAGGATTAACAAAAACATCTGCCATTGAATATAGCGCGGCTAACTCATGCACATTTTCTGTGCGATTAATCCCTATTATTCCTTTTGGCAAACATCGAATTTGTCCTGAACTTAATCCTACCAATACAATCTGTTCGTTTTTTGCCAGTAATTGGTTTAGTTGGACAAAATCGGCTAATCCTTTTCTACGATCCCATATACTGGCAACTCCTAAAATAATTTTGTTATTAACATCCAGACCATACTTTATCTTTATACTTTCAGAAACTACAGGTTTGAAAACAGCTAAATCCACTCCATTATGAATTACCCTCACCGGATACGCACTCAAAAAGGAACGTTTAACAATATTCTTTAACCAATGGGACGGAGTCACAAAAGTTATATTATCAACAGATGTAAAAGTTTGCTTTTTTCTAACAAAATTATCTTTCGACCTGTCTACGAACATGGTAGCAGGATACCCTTTCAAATTGGGACACTTATGACATTCCGTTTCCCACTTATTACAGTTCACATAATCAAAATAGGAACAATGTCCGGTCATTGGCCAGCAATCATGTAATGTCCAAACGACCGGTATTTTTGTCTGAGATAAATAACGAAATAATATTTCTACATTCAAGTAATAACCGTGCAAATTATGAAAATGAATAATATCCGGATTTATTCTTTCCAGTTCAGCAATAAGCTTTTTGGTTACA
>NZ_HF990987.1:0-39316 GCF_000432295.1 Bacteroides sp. CAG:189 | reverse complement strand
CCGCAATCGACCACTCTGCCACCTCTCCAAAACTTCTTCCTCAATTCCTTTCTCACGAACCTTATCTGTTGTTCGTTAAAATTCAAATCAGAAGCGCTTTTCGTTAAAAGCGGTGCAAAGATACAAAGAGATTCTAAAACTCCAAACGTTTTCATAAAAAAAATGATATAATCTTTTATTCTCATTCCCTATTTATAGGTATTTTATGCTATTAAACACAAAATGGAGAATATTTATACCCATAATATGAAAAATGGTTGTAACTTTGCACGCTCTAAAGAAGATGGATAACCCAACCACTAACTAAATATTTTATTATGGAATTGAATAAAACCTTTAATGACGGACTTTGGAGCAAAGAAATCAATGTGAGGGACTTTGTCAGCAACAATATCACTCCCTATTATGGAGATTCCTCTTTCCTGCAAGGCCCTACCGAACGTACAAAAGCGGTGTGGAACTGCTGTCTTAAAGCACTCGAAGAAGAAAGGGCAAATAACGGTGTACGATCACTCGACCACAAAACCGTATCAACAATAACTTCGCATAAAGCCGGATACATCGACAAAGAAAACGAGCTAATCGTCGGCCTGCAGACAGATGAACTGCTGAGACGTGCCATCAAACCGTTCGGTGGAATCAATGTGGTGGCTAAGGCATGTCATGAAAACGGTGTGGAAGTAGACGACCGTGTAAAAGATATTTTTACTCATTATCGTAAAACACACAACGACGGGGTATTCGATGTATACACCGAAGAGATCCGCTCGTTCCGTTCATTGGGATTCCTTACAGGACTTCCAGACAACTATGCCCGTGGACGTATCATCGGTGACTATCGCCGCCTGGCCCTCTATGGCATCGACCGTTTGATTGAAGCGAAACAGGAAGATTTGAAACACCTGACAGGCCCGATGACTGAAGCCCGTATCCGCCTTCGCGAGGAAGTAGCAGAGCAAATCAAGGCACTGAAAGAAATGAAAGTGATGGGCGAATATTACGGACTCGACCTCAGCCGCCCCGCATACAATGCCCAAGAAGCCGTTCAATGGGTATACATGGCCTATCTGGCAGCTGTAAAAGAGCAGGACGGCGCCGCAATGTCCTTAGGTAATGTATCGTCTTTCCTTGACATCTATATTGAATACGATCTCGCTCACGGAAAGATTGACGAAACATTCGCACAGGAACTAATCGACCAGTTTGTCATCAAACTGCGTATGGTACGCCACTTGCGTATGCAATCTTATAACGATATTTTTGCAGGAGACCCTACATGGGTAACCGAATCAATCGGCGGACGCTTCAACGACGGACGTACCAAAGTTACCAAAACTTCTTTCCGTTTCTTACAAACCCTATACAACTTAGGACCGTCACCGGAGCCTAACATGACTGTATTGTGGAGCCCCGACTTACCGGAAGGTTTCAAAGAATTCTGTGCAAAAGTTTCCATCGACACCTCTTCCGTACAATACGAAAACGACGATCTGATGCGCGAAGTACGTCAGTCGGACGACTATGGTATCGCCTGCTGCGTATCCTATCAGGAAATCGGTAAGCAGATACAATTCTTCGGCGCACGTGCCAATCTTGCCAAAGCACTGCTGTTGGCTATCAACGGTGGACGTTGTGAAAACACCGGTACGGTAATGGTAAAAGATATTCCGGTGTTGACGGGCGAGGTGCTGAAGTTTGAAGAAGTAATGGCTAACTATAAAAAAGTACTGACCCAGATAGCACGTGTATACAACGATGCCATGAACATCATTCACTATATGCACGATAAGTATTATTATGAGAAAGCACAAATGGCACTCATCGATACTAATCCGCGCATCAACTTAGCTTATGGTGTAGCCGGCCTTTCGATTGCTATCGACTCGTTGTCCGCAATTAAATATGCCACGGTGAAAGCCCGTCGCAATGACATCGGACTGACGGAAGGTTTCGACATCGACGGTGAATTCCCCTGCTTCGGTAATGATAATGACAAAGTAGACCACCTGGGTGTAGACCTTGTGTATTATTTCAGCGAGGAGTTGAAGAAATTGCCGGTTTACAAGAACGCCCGTCCTACCCTTTCATTGTTGACCATCACCTCCAATGTGATGTACGGTAAGAAAACCGGTGCCACTCCCGATGGACGTGCCAAGGGCATTGCCTTTGCTCCGGGTGCCAATCCGATGCACGGACGTGATAAAAACGGTGCGATTGCTTCTCTGAGCTCGGTAGCTAAACTGCGTTACCGTGATTCACAAGACGGTATCAGCAATACCTTCTCGATCGTCCCGAAATCACTCGGTGCCACAGCAGAAGACCGGATAGAGAATCTGGTAACAATGATGGACGGATACTTCACCAAAGGCGCACATCACCTGAACGTAAATGTACTGAACCGCGAGATGCTGGAAGACGCCATGGAGCATCCGGAAAAATATCCGCAACTCACCATCCGCGTTTCCGGATATGCTGTAAACTTCATCAAACTAAGCCGTGAGCATCAATTGGAAGTTATCTCACGCAGTTTTCATGAACGCATGTAATGTGAAAAACTGAATCGATCAAGAAGATGATAAACGTACATTCATACGAAAGTATGGGAACATTCGACGGGCCGGGTCTTCGGCTCGTCGTTTTTCTACAAGGTTGTAACTTCCGTTGTCTCTACTGTGCCAACCCGGATACGATTGCCGCCAAGGGAGGAACTTCCACAAATCCGGAAGAGATTGTCCGTATGGCAGTAAGCCAAAAACCTTTCTTCGGAAAACGTGGAGGAATCACATTCTCCGGAGGTGAGCCTACCTTGCAGGCGGAAGCATTATTGCCTCTATTCCGCAGGCTGAAAGAAGAGGGAATCAATATTTGTCTCGACAGTAACGGTGGAGTATGGAACGAACATGTAGAAGAATTATTGAAGTTGACAGACCTCGTACTGCTGGACATCAAGGAATTCAATCAGGTACACCACCGGAAACTGACCGGACGAAGCAATGAGCAGACATTGCATACGGCAGCCTGGTTGGAAGAAAACGAACGGCCGTTTTGGTTACGCTATGTATTAGTGCCCGGATATAGTGATTTTGAAGATGACATCCGCGCACTCGGCAGACAACTGGGAAACTACCGGATGGTTCAGAAAGTAGAGATACTCCCTTATCACACCCTTGGCGTACATAAATACGAAGCAATGGGACAGACCTATCAACTGAAAGGAATCAAAGAGAATACGCCGGAACAGACCGAACACGCTGCCGGGCTATTCAAAGAGTACTTTAAAACCGTACAGGTAAACTAAGATAAAAAGACTGACAAGCTGAAATAAAAAGAAGAGAAAGACTTGACTTACACATTTTAAGTTCGTATCTTTACGGATGTAATCATGAAATAGATTCAATTAAACTACACCTAAAGGAGAAGGCCGCCGCTTCCTCCTTTCTTTTTATAAATACAGGAAACCAAAGTTCCAAACACGGTATTTTCACTATCCGGGCACGATACTTTCATAAAATAACACGGCATGTAACGATGAATAACAAGCAACGTTACGATGAATAACAAGTAACGTCACGATGCCTTTCATTATTTGTCTCGGTACAAATGTTGCTATGGGGCAATGCCACACACTTTCTCCTGAAAAAACAACTATCCAAGTTAATAATACATAAATCCGCTCTTGACAGATTTATCAATAAGTAAAGCGAATCCCCGCCTGAAGATTGAAATTGAAAGGAGTATCTTTACGAATCGTCTGCACATCGGAACCATCGTCAAAGAAATAAGCAACTCCGGGCTCTACATAGACACCGATATGCTTCGTTGCATTAAACTGCGCACCTACCGCACCGGAAACCGAGAATTGCAACGGATTTACCGTCAGCTTGTCATTTCCTAACTTGCCATATACGCACTTTTCTACCATTCCGCCGGCAGCTACGTACAATGTGAAACGATCTTTATCAAAGAAATTCCAGTTGGCACGAACAGGAATACCGATATAATGCAGCTTCTGATCAATCCGGGCATCGCTAACCACCGTCTGTACATCGGAAGAAAGCAAAGTATATGTCACACCTGTTTCCACGGAGAAACCTTTCGCAAGTCCTTTACGCACCGACAGCCCGAAAGAAACCGGTTGATGATGTTTGATATCTACTATTTCATCCGTCCGTTTTAAGTAAGGCACCCCTTCTTTAAATACCACCACCTGATTATTGGGAATCTGAATAATCTCATTTCCGGCAGTAGGTGCCAAGTTCAACCGTTGGTCGGAAAACGAACTGTGCAGAGGTTCTACTGTCCCGTTACCGGAGAAAGAGGTACCGCCACCATTCCCGACAGCCGCCCCCACAGACCAACGCCCTTTCTTTGCTTTGGGTTTCTCTGCCGGAATATGCAATTTATCTTGCCCCGAACGTTGATGAGGACGCACGACTGTACCTGATTCTTCTTTTGTCTCTTTCGTTTCATCCGGAAGAGTCTCTTTCGCTTCTGCTTCCCGTATCGGGTTTACCCCTTCTTCCACCGGACATGTAACAGTTTCGGCAGGTACCGAGGGTTCGATTCCCTGTCTCTCCGTCACTTTCCCCGCTTGGGCAATTACCGGACGTGGCTGCACAGGTTCCACCTTTGCCACTTGCATGTCGGGATCGTGTGCCGGTGGCAACAGATCGGGATCGGAGGCCAATACCGGAGCAACCGTATGACGTATTTCATCGGCCGTAGGAGTATTCAGAAAATAAATACTCAAAGAAGAGGCCACCACCAATAACACTGCGGCCGCTGCTGCTCCCCATCTGCGATAAGGATACAGTATTCTTTTTTTGACAGGCGGCACCAGCTCCTTCTCCAGTTGTTCCCAACCGAAAGGAGGTATCGGCTCAGAGTAGTTTTCCAACTTCTCTTTCAGCTTGTCCATCCACATCTCTCTATCTTTCATCTTCTCATCCTTCATCTGTCATTCATCATTAACCATTCTTTCACTTTCCTGGCCAGCACGGTTTTGGCACGAAACAATTGCGAAGCCGAGGACTTTTCGTTGATACCCAGCAATTGGGCAATCTCTTTATGCGACTTATCTTCAAACGTGTATAAGTTGAATACGGTACGATAACCGGCAGGCAACTCTTCTACAAAATGCATCAAGACCTGCTGTGGTATGGCCTCCACCTCCGAAGCATCCGGTTCTTCGTATGTTTCGGGAGCATCTTCCAGTGCCATCGACTGGCTCATCACATCATTTTTGCGCAGATATTGCAGTGCCACATTCACCATCACACGTTCCATCCATGCCCTAAGAGAACCTTCACCACGCCAGGTGAATTTATCGAACGAACCGAAAATCTTCAGGAAGCCATCGTGTAGCAGATCCTGGGCGGTCTCTCTGTCTCCGGCATATCGGAGACAGATACCGAGCATCCGTCCGGCATACTGCTCATAAAGTTCCTTGCGGGCACGGTTGTCGCCTTGCCTGCATAGCTCTGTCAGCTCTTGTTCTTCCATTCTCTTAAACACGTGTTTATCTTATAAATGCAGCAAAGATAGAAATACTGCATATAGAGAACAACACTTTTCCCACTTTTGTTTCTTTAACAATATTCCGTGCAATATTCTTTTCTTTCCTGCATTTTCCATACGGATGCTTCCCCCACAGGGAGGCGCACCGGGCAAATGAAAGCCTTTACAATTTAAGTGTAATATTCCAAAACCAAAACGAACTTATGAAGAAATTGAATTTATTTGCAGTAACCGTGATCTTGGCTCTCGTTCCCTTCCTCCAGTCTTGTCTGGACGACGATGATGCCGTTTATTCCGATTTCACAATTGCCACTCTCAGACAAATTGATGACACGGATGATTATTATTTCGGTCTGGACAGTGGCAGAAAGATGTATCCGGGCGATGACTCCGCTATCCGTAATTATCCGATTGTAGACGGAAAACGGGTGTTCGTATGGTTCCATCAGTTTGAAGAACAAGTCCCCGGATATGATTATAATATTCAAGTAGTGAGAATGGATTCCATCCTGACCAAAGACATTATCCCGCTGACAGCCGAAACAGCCGACAGCATCGGAGACAACCGTATCAATATGACTTACCATTGGATTGCACAAGGCTATCTGACAATGGAGTTCCAATATCGCGGAACAAGCAATCCCAACAAAAAGCATATGCTGAACCTGGTATATGATACGGACAAAGATCTCATAGATGAGGAGGGGTACATCAACCTCGAATTCCGCCACAATGCATATGACGACGACGAAGGAAGAATAGGTGACGGCATCGTATCCTTTAAACTGGATAAAATAGCGGAGGAGATGAAAACCGCCAAAGGCTTGAAGATACGTGTAAATACGATTTATGATAATGTGATATACAAGAAAATAGACCTTGAAAAACAATCGAAAAGCAGCCAAATACCTACTGCTAATCAACTCAAACCGATGAGTTACACGACTGGAACGAACTATTAATTCTGATATAATAAAATGATGAAGAGGCTGTTTCCCAAAACCGGAAACAGCCGCCTTTTTATAAGTACAGGTTCGAAGTCTATGAAAAAGAACCTTTCTGCCTTCTCCTCACAAATCAAACAGGCATTTATTACTTATCAGAAGAAAGTATTTTCCAGATTCCGGCACTTAATGCAGCACCGACAAACGGAGCCACGATAAACAGCCACAACTGAGACAATGCAACACCACCCTCAAACAAAGCCGGACCAATACTACGTGCCGGATTGACAGAGGCACCCACCGACCGGTCTTCACTAAACCAAGCATTGTACAGCCTGCAAAGTAAGCATCTCCTTAGGTACAGCAGTCCGTATCTCTTCCTTAAGCACAGCAAGCAGGCTGACACGTATAAAGTCCTTATTGGTTGTCAGCACAATAGGCCGGGTGGGATGAGGAATAGCAAACGGACGCACCAACTCTTTCTGCGATTCGGAAAGCTGATACACGGCCAGCTCCGGGATAAATGTAATTCCTTTCCCGCTTTCCACCATCCGCATAAATGTCTCCATACTTCCCAAACGATAAGCCATCTGATGGAGCTTCACGGCTTCCATCTGGCAAAAACGAACTAACTGGTCGCGAAAACAATGTCCTTCATCAAGCAACCATAACCTCTCACCGGTAATGTCGGAAGTACGGACTACCTCTCTCCCGAACAAAGGTTCCTTTCGGGAAACATATCCATAAAACTGTTCATAAAAAAGGATCTCCTCGGACAAAGCCGCATCCTCTAACACACTTGCCAGAATAGCAGCATCGATATCTCCTGTATGTAAAGCCTGGCGGATATCCTGTGTCTTCATTTCTGTCACACGGATATCCAGCCCGGGATATTTCTCCATCATCTGCGGGAAAAAACGTGGCAACAGATAAGGTGCGATGGTTGGCAACACCCCCAGATGGAAAGTGCCGGTAAGCGTCCCCTGCTCCTCATTGATAATATCCTTCACCTGCGAAGCCTGTGTCAATATGGTACGTGCCTGCGCAATCACCTTCTCTCCTATCCGTGTAGGACACACCGGTTGCATGGTACGGTCGAATAGCTTCACTCCAAGTTCTTCTTCCAGTTTCTGAATCATTGCGCTCAAAGTAGGTTGAGTTACCCGGCAATATTCCGCAGCACGGGCAAAATGCCTGAACTGATCTACGGCAAGTATATACTCCAATTGTTGTATCGTCATCTATCAAAGTTTTACGGGTTATAGATTCTGTCTATGCAAAGATAGAAATTATCAGTTTGACACGCATACATTTTCCCCCTATCTTTGCAATACGAAAAAGAAAAATAGTATAAACCAATTAAAATAAAAAAAGTTATGAAAACATTAGATTATATCAAACTGAACGAATCGGGAGTGAACAACGTAGTAGCATCTTTGCAACAATTACTGGCAGATTTCCAGATATATTACACCAACCTGCGTGGTTTCCACTGGAACATTAAGGGACATGACTTCTTCGTACTGCACAGCAAATTTGAAGATTTGTATAACGACGCAGCCGAGAAAGTAGACGAAATAGCAGAACGTATCCTGATGCTGGGCGGCACTCCGGCCAACAAATTCAGCGATTATCTGAAAATGGCTAACATCAATGAAGTAGACCGCGTAAGTAACGGTGAGAAAGCTCTGGAAAATATCCTCGAAACATACAGCCACCTGATCGGTGAAGAGCGCAAACTTCTCTCCATAGCATCACAGGCCGGCGATGAAGTAACAGTAGCATTGATGAGCGATTATCTGAAAGAACAAGAGAAAATGGTTTGGATGCTGACAGCTTACAGCAACAAGTAAGCCCTCATGGCATATTAAATCAAAAGAGACACAATTTACGGTTATTGTGTCTCTTTTCTTTTTTACAACATCAGAATGGATTCATATCTATTTTATTACGATCTCATCCGTGAAAAGCCAGCCACCTTCTATTCCATTAGATAAAGCTTGATAACGGACATAGCGGGCCGAAGCTTTACCGTCCCATTCGTAGGTCCGGAATACCAACCGGTCTTCCGTAGTCGGCACATCGGTATGAAGGCGAGCCTGTTCGGTAAATGTATTTCCGTCTTCCGAAATAGAAATAATCACTTCACGTGGAAGCCATACATAAGGACCGGACAATTGCATAAATTCGGCAGCAATGGAGGAGATTTCTTTCATCTCACCCAAATCGACCGTAATATCCATATCCGTATTGAGGAAACCCTGCCAGCGTTTATCACCGTACGTCCATCCGCCACGAAGACCGTCGACCAAAGCAGAATCTCCTCCGGCCGTATACTGCGGCGCATAAGGGCTGGTATATTTTACCGTTTTCATTAATCCTAAATGTTCAACAGGAACAGCCGCCTCCGGACGTTCTCCCACCTCCTTACTCAAATCGAAAGGATGATAGCCGTTATCCTGCAACCATTTTACCTCTTTCAATGCACAACGACGGAAATGTTCCCAGTTTTTCTTATCCGGTTGTGTCCAGGCCACTTCTGCCAGAGCCAGCAGACGAGGATAAACCATATACTCCATATGCTCGGCAGTTGTTATATACTCTGCCCAAACATTTGCCTGCACACCTTGTATATAATCTGCTCCCTCTTTCGTCAAAACTTCCGGAATCGGATCATAAGAATATACTTTCTCCAAAGTCAGGTATCCGCCGATCGCTTCGGGCTGAGTCGTCGGAGCATCCTGGTAAGAATCCAGATAACAAAATCCGCCCGGTGTCATGATCACGTCATGCCCTGCTTTGGCTGCTTTAATTCCGCCTTCTTCACCACGCCATGACATCACAGTGGCACGCGGTGCCAAGCCGCCTTCAAGTATTTCATCCCATCCCAACAACTGCCGGCCGTGCTCATTCAAAAATTTCTCCATCCGATGAATGAGATAGCTCTGCAACTCCTTCACATCCGCCAGTCCTTCCTGCTTCATCCTCTTCTGACACAAAGGACACTTCCTCCAACTATCCATATTGGCTTCATCTCCGCCGATATGAATATATTCCGAAGGAAATATCTCCATCACTTCCAACAATACATTCTGCAGAAAAGTAAAGGTATCTTCATTGCCGATACAAACTTCAGAATTAACATACGGTTTTCCGGAGCAAGACAAATGAGGAAACACAGCCAGCACTTCTTCCGAATGCCCCGGCATCTCTATTTCCGGAATAACCGTGATATGACGTTGCCGGGCATACTCCACAATTTCCCGTGCATCTTCCTGAGTATAATATCCACCGTCTGCACCGGGAGCATCCTTCGTACAATACTTGCGCCCGCCTTTCCACCAGGCTTTCCAATTGGGATAAGGGCGATAGGCTGCCTGCTCCGTCAGTTCCGGATAACGTTTGATTTCCAATCGCCAACCCGCACCGTCTGTCAGATGCCAATGAAAGCGATTCAGCTTATAGCGCGCCATGGCATCGAGTTGTTTCTTGAGAAATTCTTTGGTACGGAAATGACGCGAAACATCCAGATGTAAACCTCTGTATGAAAAACGGGGGGAATCTTTTATCTCGATCAAAGGGAAAGAAAACGTTCCGTCAGCCTCTTGTTCCGCTAACTGCAACAGGCTCTGAAAGCCATAAAATAATCCGGCAGCCGATGGAGCAACAACAGAAATTCCTTTTCCGGTGATAGATAATTGATAGCTCTCCATCGATTCCTGATCGGAAACGGGAGCTATTATCGTAAAGCTAACCACACTCTTCTGGGTACCCTCTGCTTCCGGCTGTAATGCAAACGGAGATGCCTGAAGATATTCGGTAAATTCTTTCTTATCTTCTTCCGGCAAATTAGTGCTAAATACAGCTTGCCGGGGCAATCCGTATGTTCCGGAAGAAAGTTCTGATGACTGGGGCTGAGGTATAATCTGCACCTCGACCTCTTTTCTCTGCTGGCATCCGGCCAACCAGAAACTAATAAACAACAAACACGAAATAATTCCTTTTCTCATAATATTAAATATAAGAGATTGATTTGACAATACCGGGCGCAGTTGAAACGGGCTCCGCTTATCTATAATACAATCAAGTGAACAAAACTACTAAATAAAAATGAGGCTGTCCTAACAAACAATGTCCGGACAGCCCCTCTCTTTTTACCTTCACATAGACTAATAGCGAAAACTATTACCTAATAGAAAACTCCAATCGTCCTCCATGTACCAGCTCATCATGAGTGATACGGAATCGATTGAGCTTTTTGCCACCAATTTTTACATTATCAATATACAAGGCGTCAGGTTTCTGACGGGTAGACTCAATCACGAGTTCTTTTTCCTTGTACCATTTAGGATCAAGACGAATTATTACTTTATCAAAGACGGGAGTTGTCAACGTATACTCCGGCAATCCCGGACAATCCGGATAGAATCCCATCATATTAAAAATAGCCCAAGTAGACATTGTTCCTGTATCATCATTACCGGGAATACCGTCCGGCTGCGTAGTGAAATATTTAGCCAACAAACGTTGCGTTTCTTTTTGAGTACGCCATTCCTCTCCCTTAAAATAAGAAAACAGGTAAGGATAAGCGATATCGGGTTCGTTCGCCGGATCATAAAGCCCTTCGTCAAATATCATCTGTAATTTATTGACAAAAGATTTCTTGCCTCCCATTAAGCGGGCTAATCCATATACATCATGAGGTACATAGTATGTGTAATTCCATGCGTTTCCTTCGTGGAAACCGGGACTGGGTTCGAAGTTCTCACCCTGTTTCGGGCTGAAAGGAGAATAGAAAGTACCATCGGGAAGTATCGGGCGGAATGTGCCGAACTCTTTGCTATAATAGTGTTTATATCCCAACGAGCGATTATAGAACAACTTGGCATCTTCTTTCTTCCCTAAAGCATCGGCTAAGCGGGAAAGGGCGAAATCGGCAATGTAATACTCCAACGCATGAGATACCGAGTTGTCATATTGTTCGCGTAAAGGTACATAACCTTTAGACATATAATCATCATTATCCGGACGCATTAAATTTTCCGCACCGGGAAGCGTTGCCGATTTATACATCGCTTCATAAGCAAGATTAATATCAAAATCCCGCAATCCCTTCATCCAGGTATCCACTATAACGGGAATACTGGGATCGCCCTCCATAGTCAGCGTCTCCCGGCCATACAATTCCCACTTGGGCAACCATCCGTGTTCACGATACATATCGAGCATCGTACGTACCATCTCTATCTGGCGCTCCGGATATACCAATGTCAGTAATTGATGTACATTACGATAAGTATCCCACAGCGAGAAGACCGTATAACGGTTACCTTGGGTCGTCAATATCTTATCACTCTCCATTGCCGGATACTCTCCGTTTACATCCTGCAATACATTGGGATGAATCAGCAGATGATACATAGCCGTATAGAAAACGGTCTTCTGCTCTTGCGTCCCTCCCTCAACAAGAATACGAGACAGATCGTCGTTCCAACGTTCACGCGCTTCGGCATGTACCTGTTCAAAATTCTTGCCTTCCTGTTCTTTATTCAGATTGAGACGGGCATTTTCTATACTCACAAAAGAGACACCCAATTCCACTTCGATCTGTTCGCCCTCTGCGGTATCGAATGAAAAAAACGCTCCGATATCATCTCCGGCTATTTCTTTTCCATATTTGGTATAAAGCTTATACTTACCGTTATCCGGATCCCACTCCGCCTCCACACCGGTCATAGGTCGTTGCTTCTTCCAATACCCGGTTTGTAGTGGAACCTTGTTGACGCGCATCACAAAGTAAATAGGGAATACAGCTTGCGGATTATAGCAGAAAGTACCCAATAACTTCACCCCCTCTATCTCCTGTGCATTCACCCGACGAAGCATAGCACCGGATTCATTGGTGAGTCCTTCACCCAAATTCAACAGGATGTGGCTTTTACCCTTAGGAAATGTAAAACGAGTGACACCTGTACGGGGAGTGGCGGTCACCTCGGTTTTCACATCATATTTAGTCAGATAGTTGGTATAATACCCCGGTGATGCCTGCTCATCTTTGTAACGGCTTCCATATTCCTTATAATCGACATTCAATTCTCCCGTAGTAGGCATCAATAAAAGAGAGCCCAATTCCGGACACCCTACCCCACTCAAATTTACATGAGAATAACCGGTAAAAAAGCAGTTATGATACTCATAAGGAGTAGACCACCAACGGGCATCTTTATCATATTTATTATCGGCCGACCCCATCACGTTGAAAGGTACGACAGACATCATACCATTGGGACAAACCGCTCCGGGATTTGTAGTACCAAAGTTGGTAGTACCTATAAAAGGATTGACATAATCGGCAGGAGAAAGCTTCTCTCCGCTTCCGGCTTTTACCGGAAGCAGAAAGAGAGCTAATGTGTAAGTTAATAAAAGTCGCTTCATAAATCAGAATTACGATTAGACGATTTATAATTTACGGTAAAAAACTCTCTCTTTATCTTCTCTATACCTTTCACCATAAATTATAAAATCGTCTAACCAAATAAAAACTCTCTCTATCTATTTCTCTCTTATTCTAAATTATAGGTCGTTGAATCCGAATGATTAAACAATATTTGTTTTCTTGATAAATTCTATAATATCAGCAATATAACCGAAAGCCATTCCGACTACAGTATCTGCTGCGCCATAATATACCGCCACTCTTTCGCCATCCTGCAAAGCGGCACATGGGAACACGACATTAGGAACGTCTCCCTGCAATTCATAAGGAGCAGCCGGTGCAAGCAGATATTCACGCGTACGATATAATACTTTGTCCGGATTATCCCTGTCTAAAATGGCAGCACCCATAGAATAACGGAAACCGTTGCAAGTAGTTATTACTCCATGATAGAACATCAGCCATCCTTCTTCCGTGAGGAAAGGAACCGACCCTGCACCTATTTTCGTACATTGCCATGCACTTTCCGGGAACGGAGTTACTTTCATAACACTACGATGTTCTCCCCAATACTTCATATCCGGGCTATAACTGATATAGATATCACCGAACGGTGTATGTCCATTATCACTCGGACGACTCAGCATCGCGTATTTACCATTTATTTTCTGTGGGAAAAGCACACCGTTACGGTTGAACGGTAAAAAGGCATTCTCACACTGGAAGAACTCTTTAAAATCAAACGTATAGGCAATACCGATTGTCGGTCCATGATAACCGTTACACCAAGTAATCCAGTAACGGTCTTCAATCCATGTGACACGCGGATCGTATTTATATTCCGACTCGATCATCTCTGTATTGCCTGCCTTGAACCGGATAGGTTCGTGATTGATATCCCAATGGATACCGTCCTTGCTGAAACCGGCAAAAATATTCATCTGTACCGCTTTGTTATCGCAACGAAATACTCCAGCAAAACCATCTCCAAACGGTACAACTGCACTATTAAAAATACTATTTGATGAAGGAATATGATAACGTCCGATAACGGGGTTCTTTGAATAACGCCACATCACATCCGTACAACCGGCAGGGCGTTCTTCCCATGGCATATTAAATCTCTCGTTCATAATCTTTTTATATTAATATATTAATGTTTATTTTTTAGTATCCGGATAAGTAAACGGCACAAAATAAGTAATCAGGAAAGCCGGAATAGTGGCAAACAAAATAAAGATGAAGAAGTCGCGATATCCCAGCCAATCGCTGACAAATCCACTGACCATTCCCGGAAGCATTACTCCCAAATTCATGATGCCGGAAGCAAAGGCATAATGCGCCATTTGATGTTTTCCGGGAGCCACCTGCTGCATCATAAACAGCGTAAGTCCTACAAAACCGAATCCATATCCGAAATATTCGAGGACAATGGCACCGCCTATCAACATACCGCTTGTAGGTTGGTAAATAGCCAATAATGTATAAGCAATAAAAGGTAGATTGAAAGTACAGCAAAGAGAAAACAACGTTTTTTTCAATCCCCGATGCGAAATGTAATAACCGGCCAATAAAGAACCCAACACAAAAGCTGCTGCGCCATAAGTGCCATAATAGATACCGATCTCCTGTTCACTCAATCCTAATCCGCCAATCTCTCTACCCGCTTTCAGAAACAACGGCACGATCTTCATCACAAAGCCTTCGGCAAAACGATAAAGAATAATAAAGGCGATATAATACCAAATATGTTTTTTCTTGAAGAAATCAAGAATGACTTCCACCAGTTTGTCGAATGTTTCCTTAAACGAAGTAGCCTCGGAAGTTGCAGCACCGCCGGAAGGGAGCATTCGTGTGTGATAAAGCCCCAATGATATCATTACGATCGCCATCACAAACATTACGATCATCCAGGCATGAACATTCGCTTCATACACCACTTCACCGGAAGCTCCTTCAACTCCTCCAAACCGTTTAACCAGCCATCCTGCCAGATATACCAATCCACCGGAAGCCACAATCTTGGCTATATTGTAAAAAGCACCTTGCCAACCGATGTACTTAGCCTGATCGGACTTACTCAGTTCTGTCATATAAACCCCATCCGTTGCAATGTCATGAGTAGCTCCGCTAAAAGCGATCACCGCCAATAACGCAATGGAGCAGGCAAAGAAATGAGGAAGCTGTAATGACAAAGCAACAAGCCCGAAACCGACTCCTGAAGCAATCTGCGTGAAGACAACGAAGAACTTTTTAGTTTTAAACATTTCCAAAAACGGACTCCAAAGAAATTTCAGGGTCCAAGGCAACATAATCAACGAAGTCCAAAGAGCAATTTGTGCATCGGAAATATCAAGTCCTTTAAACATCAGGACGGAAACCATATTCAATACAACAAAAGGCAGCCCCATCGCAAAATAAACAGTAGGAACCCATGAAACAGGGTAAAAGGCTTTTCTATTCATTAATAAGTGTTTTATCGGTTAACGATTTTAATACATTTATATATAATACAACCGAAGCCGATAAAATACTAACCGGCACACGTCACTTTTTTATTAAAAAGTATTTCATTTGCTTTTCATCTCTAAAATCACTATCAAAATTCCGTTCGGATAAAACCGTCAATATAGAAAAAAGACTATCAAAAAGCAAATAACATCAGTCATAAAAAACATCCTTGACTATCTTATGAACAATACTGCATTTCCCTCCCCAGTTCCACCACTATATTTGCACCGGCAAAACCAGAATAAGAACAAAATTCGTACAGTAAAACCATGAAAACAAGAAAACAAGTAAAAGTGCTATTAATCGTACTTATAGGAATATTTATTCCCTACCCACAAAAGGCACACTCCCAAAATTACGTCCCTATGAAAGACGATACCAAAATGGCGGTCAAACCGAAGATAGAAATCAAAGCCTATTCTTTCCACCTAAAACAAATCCGTTTGTTAGACAGTCCGTTTAAAACAGCAATGAACGCTGACAGAAAATGGTTGATGGAAACCCTTAAACCCGATCGTTTCTTACATCGTTTCCATGCAAACGCCGGACTACCCACTAAGGGAACCATTTATGGCGGTTGGGAAAATACCGATCAAAGCGGTTTTTCATTCGGACATTATATATCTGCCCTGTCCATGTTATATGCAACCACAGGAGAAGAAGACATTAAAATACGTCTTGATTATTGCATTTCCGAACTGAAAAGATGCCAAGACAAGCGTGGGACCGGTTATGTGGGTGCCATCCCCAACGAAGACAAACTGTGGGATGACGTATCCAAAGGAATTATTGATGGACGCAATTTTAATCTGAATAACGTATGGGTACCATGGTATAATCTTCATAAACTATGGTCAGGATTAATAGATGCCTACATTTTTGGTGAAAATGAAACAGCCAAAACCATTGTTATTGCACTTACCGACTGGGCATGCGACAAATTCAAAGATCTGACTGAAGAGCAGTGGCAAAATATCCTTACTTGTGAACACGGTGGTATGAACGATGCCTTATATAATGTATATGCCATTACAGGAGATACCAGACATTTGGAAATAGCCAATAAATTTTATCACAAAAAAGTATTAGATCCACTATCGAAAAGAAAAAATGAATTAGCCGGACTGCATGCCAATACGCAAATCCCCAAAGTAATCGGCACTTCACGTTCTTATGAACTTACCGGCAACCAAGACCATCATACCATATCCAGTTACTTTTGGCACACGGTTACCCACGAGCATTCCTATTGTATTGGAGGTAATAGTAATTACGAACATTTTGTAGAACCGGGGAAATTATCGGGAGAATTATCGAATAAGACAACCGAAACCTGCAATACCTACAACATGCTCAAGCTCACACGCCATCTTTTTGCATGGAACCCTTCCGCAGAACTGATGGATTTCTACGAACGTGCATTATATAATCATATTCTTGCTTCACAAAATCCCGAAACAGGAATGGTTTGCTATTGTGTTCCGTTGGCAGCCAATTCACAAAAGAACTACTGTAACGCTGAAAACAACTTTTGGTGCTGTGTAGGTACAGGATTTGAAAATCACGTAAAATACGCTGAACAGATATACTCACACAATGAAAATGAGCTGTATATCAACCTATACATTCCTTCCGAATTGGACTGGAGTGAGAAAAACATGAAACTGAAACAAACAAACAATTTTCCGGATACTGACAACACAACCATTACCATTACAGAAACAGTACCCCAGACACTGACTTTTCATGTACGCTTTCCCAACTGGGTGCAATCCGGATATAGCATAAAAATAAACGGAACAGAACAAGTATTCAACAGTACCCCCGGTTCATATGTGTCTATCACCCGAGAATGGAAAACAAATGATAAAATAGAAATTAATCTTCCCAAGACCCTCACTAAAGAACAGTTATTAGGAGACAAATATAAAACCGCATTTCTCAATGGTCCTATTGTATTGGCAGGCAAAACAGATATTACCCAAACTCCCCCCGTCTTTATTCGCCATGAGAATAAAAACATTTCTGACTGGATGACTCCAGGTACCACCCCCGGTAATTTCTGGGGCAAAGATGAATCAAATAAAGAGGTTAATTTCCTACCTTTCTATAAAATGCATAATACTCGTTATACAGTGTATTTCGACTATTTCACTCCTGAAGAATGGGAAAAAAAACGTGAGGAATACAAAAAACAACAGGAAGAAGAAATGGAATTGGAGCGTTTGATGGTGGATTATTTCCGAGCCAATGAACAACAACCGGAAATAGATCACAATTTTAAAGGAGAAAATGTGAACAAAGGAACAGGCATTTCCGGTGGAAAATGGTGTTCAAGTAAAGGAGGTTATTTTTCTTTTGAGATGACAGTAGACCCTGATATCCCCGTCGATCTGTCGCTTATGTATTGGGGAAATGATGGCGGTAAAACCAATCAATTTGACATTTTAATAGACGGTGAAATAATTGCATCTGAAAGTTTAACAGCCAGAATCAAACCTAATGAGTTCTTCCGTATTGCTTATCCTGTACCATTTCACTTGACAAAAGGAAAAAACAAAGTGGTTGTAAAATTACGAGCTATCAATTCCAATAACACAGCAGGTCCTATTTATCACGCCAAAATATTTAAAAAGAAATACATGGCTGAAAAGACAGTAATCATACATGATTATTTGTTACCTAAAGAACCCTACCTGATTGAACACAACTTTAGTTTCACCGGTAATAAAAGAACTGGTATTAACATGGGACACCCTTGGGTGGATGCCAACCAAACAAATGCAAGCATATCATTCGATATGAAATGCTCGGCAGATAAAGCCAATATTTTACAACTAACCTATTGGGGTGGAGAAGCTAACGAAAGAAAATTCACTATCCTCATAGATAACCAAGAAATAGGCAAGCAAGAATTATTGCAAAATAAGCCCAATGAAATATTTGAAGTTCTCTATCCAATAGCAAAAGAACTGACAATGGGAAAAAGCCAAATAACAGTCACCCTAAAAATGACACAACGAGCTGCTGGAGGATTATACTATGCATATACATTTTCGGGAGGATCAATAACTGATATACATACAATAGAAAAGGAACGTCAAGTTCCTTTCTCTGTTAGTAACAATAACTCGTATATCACTATCACCAATCATTCCGGACAGGATTTTACAGGAACAGTCACACTGATCAACACAACAGGTGTTATTTTTTATAAAGAAAAAGTTCATATACAAAAAAACATAACCTTAAAAGAGAAAGTCGGTAAAGGGCTTTTTTTCGTATACCTAATTACCGACAATGAAAAAAAACAGCAATGTATGGGGGTGTAATTTAAACTGTGTCAAGGCTTGTTCTTAACTTTCATTCCCACTCCCTGCTGGGGGCATGCCCCCAGCAGGGAAGCCTTTTCGGCTGCAAAGTTACATAATTTTAAATCTATCTCCAAATTTTATTGCCAATTGTTGAGAAATTTGTCCCCAATTTGCCAGTGGCATAGTCCATTTCTTACGGATGTTGCGGTAAGCTAAGTACACAAGCTTCTCCAAAGAATTATCCGTAGGAAAGACCCCTTTAGTCTTTGTGACCTTTCTTACCTGTCTGTGATACCCCTCAACCGTATTGGTCGTATAAATGAGTTTACGGATGGCTGGAGTATATTGGAAATACTCTGTCAGACGTTCCCAATTGTCACGCCATGACTTGATGACAATTGGGTACATCTCTCCCCACTTAGACTCTAACAGGTCTAAATTAGCAGCAGCGGAGTCTTTGTTTACTGCACCATATACTGTTCTTAAATCCTTGATAAACTCCTTTTGATGCTTACTGCCAACATACTTGATAGAATTGCGTATCTGATGGACAATACAGAGCTGCACAGAACTCTCAGGAAATACGCTTTGGATGGCATCTGGGAAGCCTTTGAGACCATCAATACAACAAATCAAGATGTCTCGAACACCACGGTTCTGAAGATCCGTAAGAACTTCTAGCCAGAAGTTAGCTCCTTCACTCTTAGACACATACATACCTAACAGTTCTTTTTGGCCTTCCTTGTTGATACCAAGAATGTTGTAAATGGCTCGTGTGACAGCTCTGCCATTCTCATCCTTTACCTTATAATGGATAGCATCAAGCCAGCAAATGGCATATGCAGGATCGAGCATGCGAGACTTCCAGGCGGTGATTTCGGGTAATACACGGTCTGTTATAGAGCTGATAGTATCGGCTGATAGAGTTGTGTTGAACTCACGCTCAAAGTAGCTGCTGATGTCACGTGTGCTGGTGCCCATGGCGTACATCTCAATAATCTGGTCTGCCATGCCATTGGCAAGAATAGTCTCACGCTTCTTTACGGTCTCAGGTTGGAAAGTTCCGTCTCGGTCACGAGGAGTCTCTATAGTGACCTCACCATATTTTGTTTGAACCTTCTTACTCATCTTACCATTACGACGGTTGCCGGAAGAGCGTTCCTCTTCACTTAAATGAGCGTCCATCTCACCTTCGAGAGCTGAGTTGAGAATACGCTCTAACAATGGAGCTAATGCTCCGTCCTTGCCAAATAAGGCTTCACCACTACGCAACTGCTGAGCTGCTTTCTTGTAATCAATTTCTAAGTTGTCCATAATATAAAAACTGTGTTAAACTACTTTTATTGTAGCTTGACACAGTTTAGTTTACACTCTCCAATGTATAAAAATTGTGATCTAATTTTTATCTATGATATTGAGTGAACAAAAAAACAAAGCCCGTTCAATGTACTTTCAAACGGGCTTTTATTCTTATTTACTTTCACTTTGAAGGTTTAGAACAGCCTTCTTTAATCCACGCCCGATAGCTTCCAGAACAATATCTCCCGGTTTATCCGTCGTTTGGACAATGGCCGTCATCATACCGCTGAAAACCTTCATTTTCGGTAACTGGAAAGATTCCAACGACGCCGGATTTCCATTGGCTCCCGCACAATAAACACCTGCGCCTTTCACTTTAAAACTGATTTCATCAGTTGCATCCGGACAAAGATTTCCTTCTTTATCCACCACTCTCACCGTTACAAAACAAAGATCTTTCCCATCGGCTTGCAAGAGAGTTCTATCCGGAACAAGTTCTATATGATGTGGTGCACCGGCCGTATGTATTTCTTTCTCTGCAACAGCCATTCCATTTTTATCATAGGCAATAACTTTCACAGTACCCGGTTCATATTTAGTATCCATCCACATCAAACGATAACGCTGCTGGCGTTTCAAATTCATCATAGAAACAGAATCGGCACTGTTGTGAACCGTTACAGATAAGTCTTTAGTACGCTTTCCCTGACTTTTTCCATTTATAAATAACTCTGCGGAAGGATAATTCGTATACACGAAAATCGGAGTTACCTCTCCTTCACGGCCTTTCCAGTTCCAGTGAGGTAAAATATGCAATGTCTCCTTTTCCTTATTCCAGTGGCTGCGATACAGATAATAACGGTCTTTTGGCAATCCCGCCAAGTCGATAATCCCGAACAAAGAAGAATGACTTGGCCAGTCCGTATAATAAGGAGTAGGTTCTCCCAAATAATCAAAACCGGTCCACACAAATTCACCGATACAATATGGCAAATCCTCATGCTGGATAAAGTCGTCTTCGGGTAAATTAGACCAGCCACAATGTTCCACATCATAAGAGGAAGCCTGATGGTCATCATACTTTTTCATCCATGCACGCACTACCGGAAACTTATATACCCCCCGTGAACTTACCGTAGAAGCAGTCTCGCTACCCAAGATTATCTGTTGGGGAAGCTTCTTATAAGCTTCCGGATATTTATGAGGACGGTAATTGAAACCGGCAACATCCATTACAGCAGCCATATTATTATTTATTACAGCATCCGGTGCATCCATCCCCTGTGTTACCGGACGAGTAGGATCTTCCCGATGACAGATATCCTGCAAATAGCGTGATAGTTTCGGCCCCTGATCTCCGTTCCACTGATCCGGAACTTCATTACCGATACACCACATCACCACACTCGGATTATTACGATAATGCCGTAATACATTTATCAAATCCTTCTCTACCCATTCATCAAACACTTTATTATAGCCATTCTCACACTTGGCTGCCTTCCACTCATCGAAAGTCTCCACCATAAGCATCATTCCCATCTCGTCACAAGCCCTCACAAGCTCGGGTGCAGGCATATTATGAGAAGTACGGATTGCATTACATCCCATATCTTTCAATATGCGTATCTGACGACGAATCGCCGCATCATTCACGGCAGCCCCCAAAGGCCCCAAATCGTGATGATTACAAACACCTTTAAACACTGTTTTTTTTCCATTCAGAAAGAATCCTTTATTCGGAATAATCTCTATAGAACGAATACCGAACGGAGTGACCGATTCATCCTTCACTACATTGCCTTCATAAACTTTCGATTCTGCCGTATATAAATAAGGGGCATCCGGAGTCCAAAGTTCCGGCTTTTCTACTACAAATTCCTGAGAGAACGTTTGACCGTCAAAGTCAGTAAGTTGCTTCTCCCCCTTACAAACGACACTTCCAACCGCATTTTTTATTTCAGTGACAATACGATAAGACGAAGATGATTTTCCTTCCGGCATCACCAACGATGTATTCAGACGTACCCGTGCAAAATCATTTTTCACTACCGGCGTAGACAACTGCGTCCCCCACATGGGAATATGCACATCTTCATTTACAATCAAATGTACATTTCTATACAGTCCTGCACCCGGATACCAACGGGAAGATTCCACATCATTCTCCAGACGTACAGCCATTATATTTTTTCCACCGGCATTCAAATACGGTGTCACATCCAAATAAAAAGTATTATAACCATATGGCCAATAGCCGGCTTCTTTCCCGTTGATATAAACTCTGGCATGGCTCATAGCCCCATCAAATACCAGAGTCGCCTTTTTGCTTCTATCGAATGCAGGAACTTCAAAGTCCAACCGATACCAACCCACACCTACGAATGGCAATCCGCCCGTACGTCCGGCATGCTCCATGGCCTCTTTCTGCCCGTCTTGTGTTATAGCCACCTTTTGCCGGTCATTCTGAATACTGAAAGGACCATAAACAGCCCAATCGTGAGGTACCGTTACCGACTGCCAACGGCTGTCATCATAATCCAGTTGACTGAAATCCGTATGATCCGAACGAATAAATTTCCATCCTTTTTCAAACGTATACCGTGTACGCGTTGGTCCTGCATCACCGGCAGCTCGTATTACTTCGCAATTGGTCAAATAGAGTAATGTTAGTGCAACAACAAATAAAAATTTCTGCATGGTATTCAAATTAAAAGTAAAGAATAAATCTATTTTGAGACAGACAAATATATACAAAATCAGTTCAATCATCCTAATTTTCAAAACACAAAATATTAGAAATCAACTATTTTAAGAACTGTCTATAAAATAATCACTTTTAGGTTAGTACTACTCGCTTTACAATTGTATTATATAATAAAGGAATTATCAATAACCCATTAAATTACTACTTATGAGTTTATCGAAGCACTTTCACAGAGTACTATCCGTATCTCTATGCACACTCCTGTTAAGTATGACTTCTTGTCAGGAAAAAGGAAACAAAGATCAATGCTCCCTCATCCCTCAACCGAATGAATTAAAAACGAACGCGGGACATTTTGCTTTCAATCAGTCTACCGTTTTTTACGTATCTCCGGAATTGGACAAAAACAGTCTTTCCATTATTGACTCATTCGCTCAGAATTTGAATGCAATATCCGGATTTCAAACGACATCCCAACCTTTGGAAGGAACAGAAGCCCTCCCTAAAAAGAACATTGTTTTTAAAGCCAACAAAGACATAGTCCCGGAAGGGTATGAACTAAGTATTCAACCTGATGCTGTTATAATACAGGCCTCCGACCGTAGTGGTATTTTTTATGCTATACAGACATTAAAGCAACTGTTACCGACAGCTATCTATGGAGATCAGCCAACATCGGATGCTCAGTGGACATTACCTTGTATGGAGATAAAAGATGCTCCACGATTCGGATATAGAGGCTTGCACATTGACGTAGCCCGCCATTTCTTCCCCAAAGAGGAAATGAAAAAGATACTCGACCTTATGGCCCTCCACAAACAGAATACATTACATTGGCATCTGACAGACGACCAAGGATGGCGTATTGAAATAAAAAAATATCCCCGATTGACAGAAATTGGAAGTATCCGTAACAAAACCATGATACGCAAAGAGTGGGATAATTATGACACGACTCCTTACGGCGGGTTTTATACTCAGGAAGATATAAAAGAAGTGGTAAAGTATGCAGAAGAACGTTGCATCAATATCATTCCGGAAGTCGATCTCCCGGGACATATGATGGCAGCATTGGCAGCCTACCCCGATTTGGGATGTACGGGTGGACCATATGAAGTATCCGGTCAATGGGGAGTACGTGACGACGTATTGTGTCCGGGAAAAGAGAAAACCTTTACTTTCATAGAAGATGTATTGACAGAAGTAATGGAATTATTCCCCTCGGAATACATCCACATAGGTGGTGACGAATGCCCGAAAGTCCGTTGGGAAAAATGCCCGAAATGCCAAGCACGTATTAAAGCCGAAGGATTGAAAGCGAATGACAAACATAAAGCGGAATTCTTCCTGCAAAGTTATGTTACGGCCCGCGTAGAGAAATTCTTAAACGATCACGGACGTAAAATAATCGGCTGGGATGAAATTCTGGAAGGAGAACTGGCCCCTAATGCAACAGTAATGTCATGGCGTGGAATGGACGGTGGAATTGAAGCGGCACGCTTGAAACACCCGGTAATCATGACACCTAATAATTATGTATATCTGGATTATTACCCCACAATGAACACACAGGATGAACCTTTGGCTATCGGTGGATACAATCCTGTGGAGAAAGTATACTCATTGGAACCTGTTCCGGCTTCACTGAATAAAGAAGAACGTAAATACATTATCGGTGCACAAGGCAATCTGTGGACGGAATACATATTAAGCAATGAGCATCTTGAATACATGCTGTTACCTCGTTTGGCGGCATTAAGTGAAGTGCAATGGACCCAACCGGAAAACAAGAATTGGGAACGTTTCCTCGGAAATCTTGATCATATTCTGGCTATATATAACAAGATGGGTGTGAATTATGGAAAACATATTTATGAGATAGCGGCAAAATACGATGTACCGTCTTCGGATGGCACAGTGGAAGTTACATTGAGTACAATGGGGGATGCCCCGATCTATTATACATTAGACGGAACAGAACCGACCGAAAAGAGCACACGCTATAATAAACCTATCAAAATTACAGAGAATTGCGTATTGCAAGCTACTGCCATAAGAGAAAATGTCAAAATCAGAACTTTCAAAAAAGAGTTCCAATTCAATAAAGCTACCGGCAAAAAAGTTACTTTAGCCACTGCCCCCACAGAAAAGTATACATTTGCCGGAGCTTCTATACTCACAGACGGATTACGCGGTGATTTCAACTATAGCACCGGATACTGGCTGGGATTCTTCGATGAGCCGATGGATATCACGATCGATCTTGGAGAATCGACCCCTATATCTTCTGTAAAAATAGGTGTTATGATACAGGTTGGAGAATATGTTTTCCCACCGACGAAAATCACAGTATGGACTGCTACCGGCAAAAACGGTGAATTTGTAAAACAGGGAGAAACAAGTATTCCTCTGGCTACAGCCGATATTAAGGACGGGTTGGCAGAATACAGTTGCCAGTTCAAAGAAGTGGAAGCTGACCGGGTAAAAGTATTAGTAAACACAACTTCCTGCATACCCGATTGGCACGGTGCCCGGACAGAAAAGGGACATCTCTTTGTAGACGAAGTTATCGTAGAGTAAACATCTGATAATCAATCAAAATAAAAGTGTACACTTTTGACATGCAAAGGTGTACACTTTTATTATATAAGAATATAGACTTCTGCCTGATAAAAGTGTATACTTACTTATAAGCCATTCATTTATGCGATGCTCTCGTTGTATAAATCAAATATCAGAGAGAAGTTTATATTCCATTTTCATTTATTGAAACAGCTATTCTACATCTTCAATGTTTTGATATTCCTAATATATAACCCATTACATATGCTTCTTATACATTGGGAACAAACCAATACTACTTTATTTCAGAAATAAAAAATCCCTCAAGATGGTGAAAATAACACCAATCTTAAGAGATCTATTAAGGAATCAATGGCTAAATAAAAAATTTATTTCACCGCTGACAAATAAACATCTTTACCTTCTATCTTATATTGAAAGTGCTTCGTTAAAGACAGAACTGCCAAAATATTATTAATGTCATTATCCGTATGAAATTCGCAGGTAAACACTTCCTTTTTTAATTGTTCATCCTGAAAATGGAAACTAACATCAAAATGCTTTTCCAAACAACTGGTAATATCCACAAATGCGGCTTTATCAAAGGTTAGTTTTCCATTTATCCACAAAAGTACATCCCGCGCTCTGGACGAATCTACAAGTTCAGACTGTAATGTTTTGGAATTAACATTAAGCATCTGTCCGGGCTTCAAAATAAGACCTTCCTGTTCCCCTCCGGGTATATCAACACAAACCGACCCTTTCAACAAAGTAGTAACCACTTTCTCTTCTTCTGCCCGGGCACGCACATTAAATTTAGTACCCAATACTCGTGTTTGTATATTCTTACTGCTAACAATAAAAGGGGAATCGTCATTGTGTACCACCTCAAAATACGCTTCACCAACAAGAGCGACTTGCCTTTTCTTACTCCAAAAAGAATTTCTATAAGACAACTGAGTAGAAGAGTTCAGCCACACCTTAGAACCATCAGGCAATACGAACTGAGCACGCTGACCGGCTGGAGTCGCCACAATATAATTCGAAACTTTATTATTTAATGTTATATAAGAAAGACCGACAGTTAAAACGATTCCGGTGAAAAAAGCAGCTAATGGAAATACATAACGCTTCCACTTGGCAGAACGGATTTTTGTAGTCGCATCTTCCTTTCTTTTTATGGCAGTCTTCAATCGATTCAAAGATTTTTCTACGTCAACAGACTCCATCACCGCCGCACGCTCTCCAATAAACATTGTATAATACAACTGTTCAAGCATTTTCTTATTGTCTGGAGAAGCCTCATACCAAGCCTCTACCTGCAATATTTCCTCTTCACTGAGTTCTCCTTTTAGATAATTCAGTAATCTAATTTCATCCATTACACTTCAATCTTATACCTTTTATATACTATTACCTGTAAATAGTACAATTATGAGTGCAAATATACTAAATGAGAAACAAAAAAAATATTATTTAATGATTCATTTTGAAAATGGAGAAATTATAATTATGTTTGTGTACATTTTAATTAAAACGATGGGGAACTCTACTAAACCTTTAGATATAACTGACAATAAATCTGTAATTGCCGCAATAAAGGGTAATGATGAACAAGCTTTCGAAGAGGTATATCGTTATTACTTTCGTGGATTATGTGCATTTTGTTCTCAATATGTTTCACAACATGAATCAGAAGAAATAGTACAAGACACCATGATGTGGTTGTGGGAAAACAGATCCAGTTTAATAGCAGAGCTCACACTAAAAACTTTACTTTTTACCATTGTAAAAAACAAAGCATTAAACCGGATTACCCATCATGACGTTCGTCGCAAAGTGCATCAAGAGATAGCTGAAAAGTACGAGCAAGAATTCGAAAACCCGGATACTTATTTAGAGAATGAACTAATCCGACTTTACAACAAAGCTTTAGGAAAATTACCAGCCGAATTTCGGGAATCATATGAACTGAATAGAAAATATCATCTTACACATAAAGAAATTGCAGAAAAGTTAAAAGTATCTCCCCAGACTATAAACTATCGGATAAGTCAAGCCTTGAAAATCTTACGTATAGAACTAAAAGACTACTTGCCATTATTATTACTTTTATACAATTTTCGACTGTAAAACAGATGAATACCTTTATTATTGTATCATTTTTTCAGCCAACAACCGACATTGACTCCGATCTATTTTGCCATTACCCGTCAAAGGGATTTCAGGGATAAAAAGAATTTTTCGGGGTTGCTGATATTTAGGCAATACGGCACAGATTTTCTCTTCTACTTTTTCAATCCCGGCACCTTCTTTCAGCAATAACACCACTGCCTGCCCTAATTTAGCATCCGGAACAGAGGTTATAGCGAACGGAATAGTGATAGAGGATTTTAAAAGTTCCTCCAATATTTCTATCTGTATTTTTATCCCTCCACTATTTATTATATTGTCTTTTCTCCCAAGAATTACAAAACTATGATCCGGATACAGTTGCGCCACATCGTTAGTAAACAAAATATCATCACAAACCAAAGGTGCCTTTATTACCAACGTATTTTCTGGAGAAAGAGAAAGTTCCACAGATGAAAAAGGCCGATAATACGGTGATGCCGAAGAACCGTTCAAGCGTCGTAAAGCAATATGAGACAATGTTTCGGTCATACCATAAGTAGAATAGATTTCGCCAGGCAACAAACGTATCTCATTTTCCAAAGCAGCATCTATTGCTCCTCCCCCTATTATAAGGATATCTGTGTGACAAAGCCGTTCCTTTTCCCGAAGCACCTGCAAAGTATTAAATACTTGTAAAGGCACCATAGCTACGAAACGAAGCGGCACAGTAACATCAGCCAAAGGATGCCCGGAAGGAGTACGCAATATAAGATTCAAGCCGGCAACCAATGCACGGACTACCATCATTTTTCCGGCTATATATTGCAGAGGCATACAGAGCAATGCCGTATCCCCAGTATGAAGATTCAAAAACTCACAGGTCATGCGAGCGCTTTGCATCATTTGTTCTTTACGGACTGTCAACACCTTTGGTGTTCCGGTAGAACCGGAAGTATGTACCGTCATAAAAGGAGAATCACTAAACCAGTCTGCAAGAAAACGGTATAAATCCAATAAAAAAGAAGAAGTATTATCTCCGGTAGCATTGGCAGATAAAGACATTAATTCTTTCCGGGAATACTTCTTACCCTCCAATATTAAACTTTGTTCTTTTATATCCAGTTGCATAATAATAAAACAGCAATCTACCCATACTATTATTTCAAGTACCACAAACTATCTTTTCTTACCTCAAGCGGCATATCTACATTATCTGTAAAAAGTGCACCTGTACCAAGACCTTGCGGCAGAGGATTATTGAATGCGGCACACCAGTGCGCTATCGCATTCAGCCCTATGTTAGATTCCAATGCAGAAGTAATCCACCAACCGATATTTCTCTTTTCCGCTTCTCTTATCCACTCGTTTCCACCAGCCATCCCCCCATGTAGTGACGGCTTCAGAATGATATACTGAGGATGGACACTATCAAGTAAGCATTGCTTTCTTTCAGGAATATTAATCCCGATCAATTCCTCATCCAACGCGATGGGTAACGGAGTTTCAGCAGTCAAACGTGCCATATCTTCCCATTGCCCGGCACGGATAGGCTGCTCTATAGAGTGTAAGTCGAGTTCCGCCAAACGTTTCAGTTTTTCCATCGCATCGGCAGGAGCAAAAGCCCCATTGGCATCCACACGAAGCTCTACTTCTTTTGCAGAAAAGTGGGAACGGATGAAACGCAACAGTGCCAATTCTTCTTCAAAATTGATAGCACCTATTTTCAATTTTATGCAACGGAAACCGACAGCCATTTTAGCTTCTATCTGTTCCAGCATCTTTTTGTAATCTCCCATCCAAATAAGCCCATTAATAGGAATACCGACTTCACCACGTGAAAAAGGCGTATCCCAAAGTTCAAAACATCCTCTCTCAAAATGTCGGAAAGCAGTTTCAAGTCCGAAAAGAATAGAAGGATAATCACGAAGCGATTCAACTGAGAAACCGCCCTGCTCAGTTACTTCATTACAGATATGAGCCAAAACCGACTCATATCCCTGCATATCATCACAACTCAACTTTGGAAGAGGAGCGCACTCACCAATACCGACCCTATCCGGATATTTATCGGATGTAAGATGGAGATACCACACATCACGAGTGGTATAAGAGCCTCTTGAAGTTCCTGCCGGCTGCTTAAAATGAAGCCGGCGAGGAACAATCTTTATAGTATACATATGAAATCAAATCTCTTAAAAATTATGTACTCGTATAATCCGGATCAGCCAATTATATGAGTACAATAAAAACAGAAAAACATCCTCATGAATAACTCTCAAATAATGCTGGGCAAAATCAAAAGCAGGCTCTTAACAAAAACTATGGCAGTTTGGGGAATTGCTTAAAATCCGGTTTACGTTTTTCGAGAAAAGCATTCTTTCCTTCCTGTGCCTCGTCTGTCATATAATAAAGCATGGTAGCATCGCCTGCAAGCTCCTGAATACCCGCCTGTCCATCGAGTTCCGCATTCAATCCGGCTTTGATCATACGCAAAGCAAGCGGACTGAGCTGCATCATTTCTTCTGCCCATTGCACATATTCATCTTCAAGTTGTTCCAAAGGTACGACTTTATTCACCAATCCCATATCAAGTGCCTCCTGCGCATTGTATTTCCGACAAAGAAACCATATCTCGCGTGCTTTTTTCTGTCCTACCACACGAGCCAGATAAGAAGAACCAAAACCGGCATCAAAACTTCCTACACGGGGACCGGTCTGCCCGAAAATAGCATTATCAGATGCAATACTTAAATCACATACCACATGAAGCACATGACCGCCACCGATAGCAAATCCGTTTACTGCGGCAATAACAGGTTTCGGGATACTACGAATCTGCTTTTGTACATCAAGTACACTCAAGCGGGGCACTCCATCTTTACCGATATATCCACCACGCCCCTTTACATTCTGGTCACCGCCACTGCAAAAAGCCTTATCACCGGCACCGGTAATAACAACCACACTGACACAAGCCTCTTCGCGGCAAATACGCAGAGCATCACTCATCTCTCCGGTGGTGGTAGGCGTGAATGCATTACGATAACGCTCCCGATTAATAGTAATACGGGCAATTCCATTATAATAATCAAAAAGAATATCTTCATATTCTTTGATTGTTTCCCATTTTCTTTCTGTTGACATAGTAAATTAGTGATTAGTGATGAACAATAAGTAATAAGTGATTTCTAATCACTTATCATTCCTTTTATTCTTGTGATAATAATCTTTCAATATTCTGGCATCTTTATTTTTATTAGTAAAGACCTCTACCAATACCGGATGTGTCATCGGTTCCGGTTGTGTAAACATGGCCATAGTTTCTTCCAGTTGTACTTCATCTTCCACTTTCTGATAAAGAAAGCCACGCTCTTCGGCCCAGCCACGAGCAGAGGTCTTATGAACAGCTGTTATGAATTTATGCGACGTACCGGACATTTCCAGCCCCGGCAAGGTATGAAAGATTTCCCCTCCTCCATTATTTAAAAGGAGAATACGCAGATTCGGGCCCAAGTTGGTATTCCACAAAGCATTCATATCATAGAAGAAACTCAGATCGCCGATCACTACAAAATTCAATTTATCCGAAGCCGCAGCATATCCCACAGCCGTTGACAAAGAACCTTCAATGCCACTCGTCCCCCGGTTGCAACACACCTCAACCGATGAAGCAACTGTAAACAACTGTGCATAACGTATCACAGAGCTATTGGCCAAATGGAGCGCACACTGTTCCGGCAAAGCTTTTATCAATGCACCGATAGCAGCCATCTCCGAATAAGGAAATTCCGGCTGAGGTAATCCTTTGCAATAATTTTCCCACAAAAGAGGATATTGAGGGGTTTTGTTCTCTAATAAAAAAGCAATCTTCTCAAGGAACTCAAAAGGATCCATTTCAATGACGGTAGTCAGAGAACCATAAAGATCGATCACCTCACCATCTGCCGAGACATGCCAATGTTCTTTCGGAGGATTCTTACGAAGGAAGTTCTTCAACCGTTTGGAAACCACATGCCCACCATAAGTTATCAGTAGTTCGGGTACCATCTTTTCCTGTGTATCCTCATCCATAGCATAAAGTGCCACATCGAAATTCTTCACAGGAATACCAGGAATAGTCTGATTACTGATATGTTCAGTCAGCCATGCAAAATGCTTATAAAGCAGCTTTGAATACTTTTTCTCAAACAGATAAATAAGGTTCATCTGCCCGACAATGATCATACGTTTCTGATATTGGTTTAAGCGCTTGATAAGCTCGTTATAATCACGATCATAGACGTTCAGACCTTGGTAACGGGTAATAACACGCACCTCCGGAAGCGATTCTACAGTAAAACGGAATATAGGTTCGGTAACCGGAACATTAATATGTACCGGCCCTTTGCCATGATGATGCGTTTCGAGCAGAGCCTCATTGATGAGCCGATTGCAATACCACTCATCTTCATTTGTATAAATCTCCGGAAGATTGACTGATTTCTTCACCAAATTGCTAAAAACACCGGGTTGCGGTAATGTCTGTCCATCCATCTGACCGATCCAGGCAGCAGGACGATCGGCTGAAATTACAACAAGAGGGACATTTTGATAAAAAGCCTCAGCCACAGCCGGATGCAGATTAAGCAATGCCGTACCCGATGTACAGCAAACAGCGGCCGGACCTCCCCCGTTCAAAGCCAGCCCGATAGCAAAAAAGCCGGCACTCCGCTCGTCCGTTACAGGATAACAGGTAAAAGAAGAATGTGTAGAAAGCGTGTGTACCAGAGGTATATTACGACTTCCCGGACATAACACGATTTTTTTTACTCCATGAGCTTCAAGCAATGCTACTAACTGGAGGATATTCTTTTTATCTGTATACATGATAAATAATTATTCAATACGTCAATATACCAATGTGCCAATTACCATGCAGCATATTCAACACATTATTAGATTCTTCATCGTTCGCATTTTCTTTTCTGTCTCTTGCCACTCATCTTCCAATTCGGATGAAGCAAGCAATCCACCACCGGCATAAAGAGTCAATACCTCCGATGTTATATTCATACATCTCAAATTGACATACAAATCTGTCTTCCCATCCGGATTCAACATACCGATAAATCCTGAATAATAGCGCCGTTCATGATCCTCATGATCCAGGATAAACTGATAAGCTTTTTCTTTGGGAAGCCCGCAAACCGCAGGTGTAGGATGTAGCAGTTTAAGTAAATCTCCCAAACTGTCATTATCCGGCAATGAGAAATGAAAATCGGTTTTCAGATGAGACAACGCTCCGGCAAAAGCCGGATAAGGACCGAATTCTGCAGGCTGTATACCCAAAGATAACAACTGACTCCGGATATAAGAGGCAACATACTCCTGTTCCTCCCGATTCTTGTCATCCCACTCTCGCGGCAGTTCCCCATTCTGTAAGGATTGTGTACCTGCCAGAGCCACCGTATTCCATTTATTCCTTTCTCCGGAAAGAATTATTTCCGGAGTGCTCCCCAACCACGCCCCTGTATGTGGAGTATAGCAAAAATACACATACGAATAAATATACCTTCTACATGCTTCATAAAATGCAGTAGCGGGAGAAAAAAGAAGCGGTACATTCACTTTCTGGCTACGAGAAAGTACCAACTTATTAAATTCCTTTTTTTTCAAAGCATCCATAAAAACATCAAAACGGCCGGCATACCCTTCCGTAGACGATCCGTCTTGCAGCGATACTACCTGATTATTAAGCATCTGCCGATAAACATCCGGTTGTATTCCGCCCGGGCATTTCAAAGCAGGATCAAAGTCCACAACCATTTCTCTTTCCGGCCTCAACAACACGATCGGTGTAGTCGGCCCTACGTTAAAAGGGGCAATCACAAACCCGGCCTGCCCGTTCAACTCTTCAATATCATATAGCAAGACGCAAGAGTCTCCAGGATCTTTCGACACGAAATGAACCACATTTTCTCCCGGAATACGATAAATGGCAAAAGGAATCTGAAGTTTTATAAACCGGTCTATTCCGGCACAAATATCTTGTTCTAACGTGTCCATCATCCTTTTTTCAAAATACTGTTAACCACCCGTATCGAAGATACCAGTTTGGCAGTCGAAGTAAATACATCCACATTCCATACGTGTGACGAACGCCCTTTATGAACAATAGAAGCCACCGCACGAACAGTATCTCCTTCATGAGCAGAAGAGATATGATTTCCACTGACTTGCATACCCACCACTATCTCGTCGGGTTTACAAAGTATCATCGATCCCAATCCGGCAACTGTTTCAGCCAGTGCCAAAGTAGCCCCTCCGTGTAGAATACCAAAAGGCTGGCGGGTACGTTCGTCTACCGGCATGGTAGCTTCCACTCTATCTTCGGAAGCATAGGTATATTGAATTCCCAAATTTCCCATCAAAGCATGACGGGCACGTTGATTCAGCTGATCCAAAGGAACTTCTGCCGGACGAATCTCAGCAAGTATTGCTTTTTCCACCGCTTCCGCTACCCCGTCTTCATCATTGGAGGCAGTAATCCGGTCGGCACAAACCTTTACAGAATCCTGCGCATTTCCCATTGCAACCCCCAGCCCGGCAGATTGTATCATCGAAACATCGCAAACTCCATCGCCAATAGCAATCACCTCTTCCGAACTAACATCCAGTTTCTCGAGTAAAGCGCCCAATGTATTTGCCTTATCAATTGAACAAGGTACTACTTCAAGGAAATAAGGTTCCGAACGAAATACATCCAATGCCCCATTCAATCTTTTGCGCCAATGCTCTTCAAGCCCTATCAAGGCCTCTTCGTCGTCACTGACCAGCATACACTTGCAAGGTGCAAAATCCACTGCAATAGAAAATTCGGGTTCCACAATTATCTTCAAACCGTTAAGCTGCGCTTCCTTGCGTATGTGTTCGTTTTCGGGTGAATCGGTAATAATCGTATCATCGTGATAGGTAAAGATAGCAAAACCGTTCTTACGGGCTTTCTTTTCCAGATAAGGCAACATTTCGGGATTTATTCTGCGTTCAAACAGCAGTTCGCCATTCTGTGCATTGATAATCTGGCCACCATTATAAGACAGAATAAAGCCTCCATAATTTCCAAGTTCCAATGTCTTAGCCAAAGGCATCAGACCATATGTCGGTCTGCCGGAGGCCAATACAATACGTACTCCCATCTGCTGTACTTTCAATAAGGCAGCCAGTGTACGTTTACTTATTTCTTTTTCACTATTCAGCAATGTTCCGTCTACATCAAGAACTAATAATTTGTACTTCATGACTTATCGGTTTTGAGGTTCTTGACAGCAAAGGTAGGATTATTAAATTAAAAAATGAGAATTAAAAATTAAAAAAGCTTTGCCGTTACAAATTTAGAAAGACGAAAAGGTAGATATAAGTCTGAGATAGATATATCACAAAAACAGTACAAACCCATATAAAAAAACTGCGCGACAATTGTTTTACCAACCTACCGCGCAGTTTTCTTTTATTTTCAATATTTACTTTTTAATCTGATCGCCCATTGTCAATTCCAATGTGCCTCCATTTACAATATTCTGATGAGTAAAGAACGGTTTATCCAAAGCCTTTCCATTCAATACCATAGACTGAATATATTTATTCTCACGGCTATTATTTTTAGCTATCACTGTGAATTTCTTTCCATCTTTCAGATTGACCGTAGCTTTATTAAACAGCGGACGCCCTATCGAATATACCGGATTACCGGGACATACCTGATAGAATCCCATTGCATTGAGAATATACCATGCAGACATCTGCCCACAATCTTCATTGCCCGACAGACCATTCGGATCATTGAAATACAGCGTGTGCAATACACTGTCTACCAATTCCTGTGTTTTGTAAGATTGGTCTACATAGTTGTACATATGGATAATGTGATGGCTCGGTTCATTACCATGTGCATACTGACCAATTAACCCGGAAATATCGGCAGAAGTCATCTCGCCTTCCAGTGAAGAGTCAGCAGTAAAGAGCGAGTCGAGCTTGTTGATAAAGCCCTCACGACCACCCATCAATTCCACTAATCCGTCAATCTGATGAGGAACAAACCAAGTCCACTGCCAAGCAGTTCCCTCACAATAATCATCGCTGCGGTGTGTAGACGAACGGGGACTGAAAGGTGTACGCCAGTTACCCTCGCTATCCAGCCCGCGCATAAAACGGGTAGTCGGATCAAAATAAGTTTTATATCCTTCGGCAAACTTCGCATATTTGTCGTGATTGGCAGCATCTCCAAGGCTTTCGGCAAACACAGAGATACACCAATCATTGTATGCATATTCCAATGCTTTGGCAACCGCTTCGTTGTCCTTATCACAAGGCACATAACCGATCTTATTCTTCCAGTACTTAGCCTGCGGCATCAAATGAGGCAATACCAACGGAGGGCATTTAATTCCAGTCGTATCGTACTCTGCCACCCGCAAACAAGCCTTATAGGCTTCATTGACATCAAAATCACGATATCCTTTCATATAAGCGTCTACCACCACAGGTACCGCATGATATCCGATCATCGTACCGGTATAGTTTCCGGCCAACTCCCACATCGGGAACACACCGCCTTCACGATGTTTCTGAATAAGAGAACGGATAAATGCTTCATTCAGATCCGGATCGATAATTGTCATCAGCGGATGATAGGCACGGAAAGTATCCCACAAAGAGAATATGGTATACATCGGCTCATTCACGTCTCCCTGATGAGTTTTTAAGTCCATCCCCAGATAACGGCCGTCTACATCTGTAAAAAGATTAGGCTGCATGCCGGTATGATAAAGAGCCGTATAGAACATGATCTTCTGATCTTTATCATCTGTATCGATATCTATTTTTGAAAGATAATTATTCCATGATGCACGGGCTGCGTTACGAACACCTTCAAAATCCCATTCCGGAATTTCTGCTTCTACATTCTTACGCGCCCCTTCCATATCGACAGCAGAAATGCCGACTTTTACATATACCTCCTCATTGGCTTTTGTATTGAAGTGAAGCAATACTTTTGCAGTAGGCAGCAACGGACCACCCTCGTCAAGAGCCATTGAGTCGGTTACCATTGTATAAGTAAACGGCTTGGAAAACTTTGCGTAGAAATTAATATATTGGTCAAAAGCCCAGTAAACTGTTTTTTTACGTCCACGGATTTCTGTATCACTGATCACCTCCAACTCCATCTCTTCATTTTTCTGGCGTTGCAAACTATAATCAAAATCCAAGATAAATCCGGCTTCAGCCGATTCCGGGAAAGTATAACGGTGAATGGCCGCACGCTTGGTGGCAGTAAGCTCGGCTTTCACCTGATAGCGATCGAGCATAACCGAATAATATCCCGGTTGCGCTTCTTCATTCTGATGAGAAAAAGCAGATGCATATGCCATTTGCTGGCTTTCCGTTCCCATGGCGTGATAATCCTGTTTACCCACCGTAGGCATCAACAAGACGTCGCCATAGTCACCACAGCCTGTACCGCTAAGGTGTGTATGAGAAAAGCCATTGATAGTAGCATCATCGTAATAATAGCCGGAACAAGCGTCCCACTGATAAATACGCGTATCGGGGCTGGGCTGAATCATACCATTAGGAACAACTACCCCCGGATAGGTATGTCCATGTCCTCCGGTTCCAATAAATGGATTTACGAAATTCGTGTAATCTTGTGATGTGGATGTCTGAGTACAAGCGCCCATTCCCAGTAACAAAGAGCATCCGATTAGTGCAGAAATAAGTTTCATATCTATTCGTTTTTTTGAAATGTTTCAATGTATATTAGTTTAAGAAAGCAAAAGTGCATCCTCTTATTATATAATACAACCGAGAAAGCAAAAACACTAATAACTAAAGTGACAAAAGTAACAAAAAAACGATAATAAGTAACTATTATTTAAGAAAGAACCCGGATCGGTCGGAGTAAATTATCCGCCTGCATCCATCCGGGTCACTTTAATCAAACAAACTTATTTCCACTACCTATTATGGTTACGATGCATATTTCCTTTTTTAGCTTCAGGACGTTGTCCCGGCTTTTGACCCTGCCTTTTTTTCCATTCATTCTGAAACTTACGGGCATTCCCCTTTTCCAATTGATAAATCTTCATGATTTGCTTGGGAGAAAGTATTTTACGGAATTCATTATAATACTTTTCACGTATATCCAATATTTTACGGCTCTGTGCAAACCGGTCTTTTATAGCTTTTTCCACTTCGGCATCCGTAGGGATTGACTTCGGTTCCGTTTTTTGTACATTTTCTGGCGTTGCTGTCTCCTTTGCTTTCAGCTTTCTCGAATTGCTGATACGACTTTCACTCAACTCCTTAAGATATTGCATATAGACAGGTGTAAACTTGGCAGCAGTAGCATCGTCAAGCAGTAGGGCTTTCACCACTTGGTTGCATTGCATAGCTTGAATTTTTTCTCTGTCCGGACGCTTTCTTTCTTGTGAAAAAGCGGATTGGCTATACATTGCAAAGATAGCCACAAGCATAAAAATAATCTTTGTTTTCATCATTCGTTCTCCTTTTTTAAATGATTCATTAAAATAAAAATATATCCGTTTCCGAAAGTTCGGCCAGTTCCTGAAGTTCTTCATCCGACAAACTTTCAATAAAATTATCCATCGCTTCGGAATTCCCCGATTCCGTTCCTGCCATCAGTATAAAAGCAGATGACACATCGGGTATGTCGCTTTTCTCATGAGAAAACGGCATAAATAAAATCCCGACCAACAATGCAGCTACAACAAGTATAGCCGGAACAATGACACGAAACCGGTTTCTCTCATGACGTTCTTCCCCGCACGTATGCTTTAATATTTCACGCCGATTGTGTTCAAAAAAAGTTTCAGGCGTTCTATAAGGTATTCGTTTTCCGATATCATCAAAATCAAACTCTTTGTTCATAACTCTAATTATTTACAATGTACTCCTTTATTTTCTCTTTTGCATAGTGATAATTCACTTTGAGCGTTTCCACCCGATCACCCGTTATCTGACTGATAGCCTCATAATCCAGTTCGTCGTAATAACGGAGATTGAATACAATCCGTTGTTTCTCAGGTAATTTCAAAACAGCCGTTTGAAATTTTACGGCTAATTCATTATCATAGTCTACATAATCGGAAGTTTTCAACTTATCAAGCAATTCCTCCTGTATCTCTTCGGCAGAAACCACCTCTGCCTTACGGCTTTTCAGAAAACGAAGGCTTTCGTTAGTGGCTATCTTATAAATCCATGTAGCGAGCGAACTCTCTTCACGAAACTGTTTCAAATGCCGGAAAACACGAATAAACACCTCCTGAATAATATCTTCCGCATCTTCGTGAGACACGACAAGACGCCGTATGTGCCAGTATATCGGTTCTTGAAAACTGTCTACCAGCATTCGAAATCCCCGGTCCGGATCGGAAGCACAAACCTCCCGAATTTTATTTTCGTTTATCATTTGTATTTTCTGAGCTTTATTAGGTTAGAACTCAAACAAAGAGGAAAGTTAAAAGGAGGAAAGTCTGTTTTTATATTTCTTAACTCCACTTGTGATCTATAGACATTCCCTAAATTCCGATTCACACAAACTGAATACCCGAATCCAACACTTCGAACATTCGATCCGTGTGAATCTGTAAAAGAACAGAGAGTTTTTATCACACCCCCTTACGATATATCGCAAACGCCTTTCCAATGGACATTACAGAGCGTAAGGGGGTACAAAAGACCAAGAGATCCAAAGAAAGCAAATCATACCCGGAGTTTTTCTTTTCAATCAAGAGAAATTTACCGTTGACAGCTATCAAAAGATAGCTCTTACGCACGCAAAGCACGATGAGCAAAGGAAAGCGGAAGGGGGTAGGGATAAAGGGTCAACGTAAAAATCTGAGGGGTAAATTTA
>NZ_HF990986.1:47408-51846 GCF_000432295.1 Bacteroides sp. CAG:189 | reverse complement strand
TAATATATTATTAAACACTAAGTTCCATATGCTATCTATTTGTGTACAATTCCGTCTTCAAACTCTTACTTATCAATCATTTAAAAGTCGCGCAACATGCACTATCAATGCTGTTTTTTTAGTAACTTAGCCGTATTATAGCCGTATTACGGCACAAATATCAAACATTTATTTGAAACTTCAAAACAATTAATTGATTATTTTTTTAATAAACTATGGATATAATTGATAGATTACAAGAAATAATAGACTATGCCGGCCTTAACGTATCCTCATTTGCCAAGAAAATAGGGGTTGTAGACCAAACAATTAGAGGAATTGTTGTACAAAGGAGAAATAAACCGGGATTTGACATCCTTGCTAAAATACTTCAAACATTTACTTGGATAAATGCAGAATGGCTAATTACCGGAAAAGGAGAGATGATTAAACAGGAAACAACTGCAAAAACAGAGAACAGCCCGTCATTAACGGAATTAATACAATACCTGCGGGAGAAAGATTTGAAAATAGAAAAGCTAATAGAGGAAAAGACGGAGTTGAAAATAAAATTTGAAATGGCAAAAAAAACAAATGTGCAGAAAGAAGAACAAATTCGCACTTCACCTACCACTCAAGGCTAAATAATCCGAGAACTCTGATTTTCATTTTGTATTTAAAGAAATAACGAGCGGACAGAAGAGAACAGCAAGTGCATCAAGACTCATATAAATAAAAAAATCGCCCACGTTCCTAATTTGAGCTGCGCCCTAAAAGTTTTATGTCTTGTCTTACTTTTAGGGCACAGTTCGCATTCTTTAATTCGAGCCACCCTGGCCTCCACCACCTTCGCCGCCTTTCACATCATCATTCTCAATAGAACGGGCAGCTTTCTTCACACTGGCTTTTAACTCACCGATCCGGTAACTCACACTAACCCCAAAACGTTGGCGCGAATAACGCGAAGTGCTTTCCTGCCAAAAGTCATCACCAGTCAGCGTATTCTTATTTTTCATGTATTTTTTGAAGAAATTACCGGCAAAAGCACTCACTGTCAATCGTTTTTCTTTGAGAAAAGAACGGTTGACACTCACACTGTAGTCATAGTAACTGCTACCCTTACCTTGTAGAGAGATATACGGAGTGCTACCCATCAAATTCACGCTAAGACGGATATCCAATGGCAAAGTTTGCTGTACACCACCATAAGCAAATACACTCCAGCCACTATTTTCCAAATTCTGAGACGGACTCTTTAAGCGTGAATAATCTCCCCAAAGATTAAGATATACACGAGTTTTCGGAGAAGCATTCCAATTGACATAGCCACTCAAACCCAAATAGCTGCTTTTACCTATATTCTGATAAGTGGAATAAAGCACCTCCTTACCTGTGTGGCTGGTTAAGCCGGGAATATCTTTATCATTCATCAAACTGGTCACCCGCTCTATACCATTATTATTAAACGAGTAGTTCAAAGACATATTTATATTAAATTTCTGCGTAAAGTTACTGTAACTCAGATTAAAAGCATGACTTTTCTCACTTTCCAATGAAGCATTTCCCTGAGTGACATGAGCCGGATTCGAATCATTCAAGTAAGGATTCAAAAACCAGATACTGGGACGCCAGATACGCATATTATATCCCAAACGAATATTCGACATGTCCGTAATTTTAAATCCCAAACTGGCAGAAGGCACCCAATCGTTGAAATCCGCATCAAAACTCTGCTCCGGCTTCTCTGTATATTTCACATCCTGCATTGTTCTTTCATAACGCACACCGGCACGACCCGAAAACTTCTTCACCTTAATACCATAACTGACATATGCCGCCAAAATATCATTCAAATGTTTATAATGGCTACTTCTGTCCTCATCATAATTTTCATCTTTATCATAACGGTTGTTATCGCTATGATTATTACGAATAATATATTTCAACCCCGTTTCAAGCGTATGAATTTTTGCAATAGGGGTAGTATAATCAGCCTGAAAAGTATGCTCCGAACTATTCTGTTTCCCATCAGAACGTTGACCGGCAAGTGTCTTATTCACGTAGTCTTCCCAGCCCGGCTCTACATGATTAAGCGTATAACCATACCGTGAGTTAGAGGTACTCGGCCTTGCATTTATCTTATAAGAAAGGGTAAACATACGATCTTTAAGTTTACGGGAAGTACGCTGATAATCGATATTGCCGCGAACGGAATACCATGAACCATCATTCTCATTATCACTTTCATAAGAATAGTAGGGTACTCCCGAAAAAGCAGGATCGGCATTCTTCATCACCGTCTCACCGTAACCCGTCCCATCATTATTTCCACCATACATACCAAAACCCATTGTTATCAACCGTAAAGTATCTATTTCATAACTGGCTTCCAAATTACCACTCTGAAAACGGTTCTTTCCCTTACTGGAACTTTCGGACTGAATCACTGTTTCTTCCTGCTTTCCCTCGGATATAGTTTGCGTCTGACGCTGTGTGGAACTGGAATAACTTCGAGGAGAATTATTTGCATTATAATTATAACGTGCCGACAACGTCAGTTTATCTTTCTTAATAGTAGTGTACAAGCTTCCTCCACCACCGGTATTGCTGCCATTTCCGGTAAAAGTAGCCGCATAACCTTTAAAACCGCTACCACCTACTGTCACAATATTAAGAATTCCACCAACTCCCTCAGCATCGTATTTTGCACCGGGGTTAGTTATCACTTCAATGTGTTTAATCGTATTAGCCGGCATACTTTTAAGAACGTCTACCGGATTATCGCTCATCATATTATCCGGCTTACCGTTCACATGAATCTTAAAACTGCTGCTACCGTTTACCTTAATATTGTCTTCCCCGTCTACCGTCACTAAAGGAACCTTACGAAGCATTTCCAGTACAGTATTGGTTTTTGAATCCGGATCATCCTGCACATTATATTCTATTTTATCAATATCCGCTTTAACCAACGGTTTTTGAGCCACAATCTCAACGCTTCCCAACTCATTGGTAGCCTCCGAAGTATACAAAGTTCCCAGATCTACTTCTTTCTCACCCGATTTCACTTCAAAATCTTTAGTGACGGTGCTTTTCCCAATCGAAGTAATTGTAATAACATACATCCCCGGCTGAGCATTCATTTTCTCTTTAAAATTTCCCTGCATATCGGTTACAGCCATTTTCACCGCTTTATCCGGAGCTTTTTTCTCCACTATTTTAATAGTAGCATAGGGTTCCCCCTCCAGAGTCAGTGAATCGACGAGGATACCTTTTACTATATAAGAAGAGGTAGTCGTGTTTTGTGCATAACTTGCACAAGATGCAATAAGCAACATCAATAGTAGTAGTTTGCCTTTCATATTGTCTTTGTTGAAGTTTATAGTCTATAAGACGAAAAATCATATGTTTTGTTACAAGGTTTTGACAAAAGTAGAGCCTTTATCCTCCGATACGAAATTTTCGGAGTTAAGAAAGACAAAAAGGAATAAAAAAAGAGTCCTTAAAAAACAAGTTAAAATAATTATCAAAGTAGCACCCTTACCAAAATATGACGTAAAGTCCATTTTCTACGTATAATATGCAAACTTCAAACTAAGGGAAATAAGAATAAAAAAAACAATTTAATCAAACAAATACAAGAGAGGACAATAGTTTTCTTCAATAACATTTGTCTCATTAAACGAAATACTCGATCTATTGGTCGTAGAGAGACATCCCGTTGGTCGTAGAGGAACGAGTCGTTTCTCTACGAGTTTCACCCTCTTTCTCATAGAGGAAAACGGCACCAACATAAAGAACTAATAACCAAGCAATTATCCATTTCATTATTTGTATCACATTTTCATAACCAAAAGGACTACTACAGCAATATTCCTCACTTAGAAAGCAACAATAAATAAAGACAAAAAAAGGCGCAAGAATCCTATTCGGCAATCAGACACTCTCTTCTATTTTCTATATCAAAAACTTTATTTTCAATAAAAATAAAAGAATACAACCATATGACTAAAAAAACAGAAAAAGTCAAGCAATAATGAACATCTTCAAGAAATAAAAACCTTTTGTTTTTTCATTTGTTATACACAATATAGAGTAATCACAGGAGAGACATTATCAAATAGTCACTTTGCCTCAGTCTTTTACATGTTTTACAGCAAAAAATTAACCAAAATGTAATATAAAATAGGATTACTAACCTTTGTTTATTCAGCTTAATAATATATCTTTGCCTACTCAATTGTGGCAAAAAATATATATTATATGCCACGAATATTAACTTTTATTTTTTAACATCAATGAAGAATCTAAATTTTCTGAAGTTGTTTTTTGGGACAATACTCCTGATTGCCACAGCAACTTTTGTAAGTTGTGTCGATGACAATGATGACACAGAAGCTCCTTTTCTAGAAGTTTCTCCTACAAGTCTGATCTTTACCACAGATGGTGTTCCTGCTGA
>NZ_HF990986.1:0-47381 GCF_000432295.1 Bacteroides sp. CAG:189 | reverse complement strand
TGAGGAAGCCAAGCATCTTTTGAGATCTTAACCAACCGTCATTGGACGGCAACAGTGAAAGATGACAAATCTTGGGTTACTCTCTCCGCAACTGAAGGCGATGGCAGTGCCACCATTCAAGTTAGCATCCCGGAAGGAATCAACGATGAGGCCAACATCGATATTCAAATTTCAAATAAAGTAGGGCCGTTGATGACAGAAACGGTGAAAATTACAAGCGGTAATATCGTGCCGGCAGAAGTAATTTATCACGAAACAGTGGGTAGTACTACCGTAACAAACCCTTATCCCTATGTTGATGCATATGAAGGATGGGCTAAAACCGGTATCGGAGCCGCCAATGTAACATATTCCGGTCAGAAAGCGACCATTAGATCCAGTGGATTGCCCAACAATAATCCGAGTGCCTATGACGGAGCTTCCGGTCCCAATGTTGTCTTTTTCGGTACACTACCCGCAGATTTTGTTATCGGTGACATTGCACTGACAACTGAACAAACCAATCTAAAACTGACGTTTGGTGCAAGCTATTCATACAAAGCAGAAGGAGCTACCGATTATGACAACACCTTCGATCCGAGTAAGTTCACAGTATCACTGAGCGGGGATGGCAATACATGGGTTCCCGTAACTTACACTAAAAATAATGGCGATGCCGAAACACCTTACTGGATTTTTGCAACGGCAAACTTCACACTTAAACAAACTTCAGCCAAATTATACATTAAATTCACTGCATTAGCAGCATCCGCTATCCGTCTTGACGACATCACTTTGTCCACAGGTAATGGAGGTCAGGAAATCGATTTAGGGAATGTTACTCCACCGGAACCGGGAGAAACAAAACCAATTACCATTCCTGAACTTATAGGAATGATGACTACTACGCAGACTCCAGTAGATGCTACCACTGACCGTACATTCGAAGCTGTTGTACAAAGCAATACGGAAGGTGGAAACTATACGAATAACAACCTTGTTCTCGCAACGGAAGGAGCAACTGCGGCAGGCAATGGTATTACTCTCTTCGGAAGTCAAGTAGATCCAGCTACATTACAACTTACGCAGGGAGATAAAGTAAAAGTCACTCTTTATAAAGGCCTTGCTAAAACAGTAAACTACAATGGTATGTACGAAGTAACCGGTTCTCAAACTGACAATTGGGCAAAAGTTGAAAAAATAGGAACAGCAGCTATCACTCCAATTATCATTACCGCAGATAAACTTACAGAATATCAAGGAATGACAGTAACGATAAAGAATGCAACACCTGAAAATGCCGGTATTTGGGGAAGTCAAGATACTCATGCTTTCACTGCGGGTGGCATTACATTCGCTGTATTTTGTAAAGAAGACTCACCGGCATTTGCCAATCAGCCATTTGTAAAAACAGAAAGCGACATCACTGGTTTGGCGGCAGTCTATAAAAACAATAGTCAACTCGTACCGCGTAACCTGCAAGATGTTATCGGTTTTAACTCTACAGATCCTACAATTATCAAAGTGACTCCTTCTCCTGTGAGTTTCCCAGCCACAGGCGGTACCCAAGTTTTAGATGTTGAGATAGCTAATCAAGGAAGTAATACTATCTCTGCCACTGGATTAAGCGGTATATTATCTTCTACAGTAGATGGTAATAAAATCACAGTTGTAGCAGAAGCAAACAACAGTACAGATCCTGAAAATCAAACGTTGTCCATTTCACTTACTAACGGTAATACAGTTACTGTGCCCGTAAGCGTTTCTGGACAAGGTAGTGGAAACCAAACAGTAATTTCTGTAGATTTAACAAACGCAGCCAATTATCCAAGTACATTCCCTAAATTAAAAACGGAAATAAAAGTAGAAGCCCAAACATTCTCATTCGGTGGTTACGATTATGTTTTTGCAGGTTCAACCGGGAATGGTTATTATCAAGCAATGAACAGTAATGTTCCTTATATAATAAACGGAAAACAAGGAGCCTACATCGAATTACCGGCTATCGCAGACAAAAAGTTAACCAAAGTTACCGCTACCACACGTAGCGGAGCATCTACCAACGTCATGGTAGCTATCGTAGACGGTTCTAACACGGAAATTCCTGGTGGAAAAGCGATCAAATGGGATCAGGCAGATGGTAACATGGATTATACTTACAATTTAACAGGAACAGCCATCAATACTAAATATAGAATCTATATTAGTAGCTCTCATAACGCCCAGTTTACAAAATGGGAACTCACTTACGAGTAATTGATGCTTCTCCCCAGCCCTCCCCGCGAGAGAGGGAGCTAAGTTAGTTTTATAACTAATTAATAAACAAGAGTATCTGCTTCCCTCTCCCACGGAGGAGGCTGGGGAGAGGCTTTAAAACAATTTATAAATGACATCAATTCATAAATATTATACAACTGCGATACATACCGCTTTGCTTACAGTGTTGATACTGTGCGTAGGTTCTTGTAGCAGTGATGATCCGGAAGTAGCACAAAGCCCGAATGATGCCTACTGGAAAGTTTCTTCAACGGTAAGCTCATCCGAAGGATCATCAGCAATTATCATAACAGGTACAACAGGAACTGAATGGGATGCAGAAATCACCGAAGGAAGCGGATGGTTCTCGTTCAGCAGTAAAGATTATGCCAACTCTTCCAAACATGGCACAATAAATGACGGATTAAATGTACTGTATGTATATTATAAATCCAACACAGGGAGAAAGCAACGCCAGGCTAAACTATCTCTTCGGTTTGCAGGAGAAGAACCCCAAACCTTCAGCCTTGTTCAAATGGCCGAATCGCAACAGAACTTACCGGCTTTCGGAGCATGGGTAGAACTGCCGGAACGTAAAGAGAATGCAAATTATCAATACGTTACACATTACGGGCCATTAAGTAACAATAAAACAGTCCGTAACTACTCCATTTGCTTCGACAAGACGAAGAAGGCCGCATTATGGGTTGCCTATCCGATACATAATGCCTATCTGACAGGATCGGGCAAGCGGACAGACGCATGGGCGTTTGACCCCATCATCCCCATAGCCTATCAGGCAAACTGCATAGACAAGTCGTATAGAGGTAGCTATGACCGGGGGCATCAATTACCTTCCGCAGACCGTCTGGCGACTAATGAATTGAATGCTCAAACATTCTATATGTCGAATATGACTCCACAATTGAACCGACTCAATCAGGATATGTGGGCCAATCTTGAAAACAAAGTTCGCAACAATAAATGCTCCGATACTTTATATGTAGTAACCGGTGTGTATTTCGATTCAAATGCGACGACGTACGACGGAGCCGGCAATATCGTATCACTCCCGTCAAACTACTATAAGGTATTATTGCGTACCAAAAGTGGTTCGACAGGCAAAGCAATCAAAGATTGTTCGGCAGACGAGCTGATCTCTATCGGATTCTGGGTGGAACATAAATCCTACGGACAGGATATTCCCCGGTCTATTTGCACTAAAGTTGCCGATATCGAGGCCAAAACCGGTTTCACGTTTTTCCCACAAGTATCCGCTTCTGTAAAACAACAAAATAACCCTACGCAGTGGGGAATTAACTAATAACTCTGGCATATGAAAAAGCTATTGATTCCTTCTATTTTCTTTGTGTTACTGATTTCATTCAGTTTCGCACAGAAGCCTTATAAGGTGGTTTTCTATAATCTCGAGAACTTCTTTGATACAATCAATGATCCCGAAGTTCTGGATGACGAGTTCACTCCTGATGGCCCCAAGAAATGGAATACAGCCAAATATAACAAAAAGCTCAACAACACAGAGCGGGTACTTTTTGATATTGCAGCCATCGATAAGAATTATCCGATTGTAATCGGTGTTTCCGAAGTAGAGACCAGAGGCGTGCTGGAAGACATCGTAGCAACGCCCAAACTGGCACCGGCTAATTACCGAATCGCCCATTTTGATTCACCGGAAGCACGTGGTGTGGATGTGGCATTCCTTTACCGACCGGATGTGTTCAAAATAGAAGGACAGTATCCCGTAAAAACAGTCATTCCTTCGCTACCCCATTTCAAAACGCGTGATATCCTTACCATGTGGGGAACGATCGAAGATGAGCCTTTCTTCTTCATGGTAGCACACTGGCCCTCACGTTTGGGAGGCAAAGAAGCTTCGGAGTTTAAACGCATCGCGGTAGGAGAACAAATGCGCAGTATTGCCGACTCCGTGTTACGGGCAAATCCGGCCACCAAAATCATTGCAATGGGAGACTTTAACGATGATCCGACAGACAAGAGCATCGCTCAAGGATTGGGTGCGAAATTCAAACTGAAAGATCTCAAGAAGGGAGATATGTACAATCCATATGCAGACATGCTGAAAGCCGGATTCGGTTCACTGGCTTATGGTGATGCATGGAATATTTTCGACAACATTGTCATGAGTGAGAATCTGGCTAAAGGTTCGACCGGTAAGCTCCAGCTTCAGAAAGCACCCGGCTCCAAATTCTATGGCAATATCTTTAAGCAACGATACATGGTGCAAAAAGAGGGACAATACAAGGGATATCCGTTGCGTACATATGTGGGCAATAATTTTCAGGGAGGTTTCAGTGATCACTTCCCCGTATATATCTATATAGGTAAATAAAAATCTTCAATATTTATGAGAATAAAAACATTTCTGATTATGGTGTTATCTTTGGCTTCGCTGACGGCTTTTGCACAGGGTGGCGGTGTTAAAGGTAAAGTCGTTTCCCGTACAACACGTGCGGCTATCGATGGTGTAAAGGTCACCTTAACACCCGGCGATATTACGACAACAACCGATGCAACCGGTAATTTTGAGATTGATAAATTGGCGAAAGGCGAATACTCACTTACTTTTGAAGCAACCGAATTCGAATCGCTGACCATTGCCGTCCGTGTAGACCAAATGATGAGAGATATCAATCTCGTAATCATGGTACCCGAAAACACAATGATGTTGGACGATGCCGTATTTGCAGAGTTCGATACTGAGACTTTGGATGATGCCCAGTCATTACCTTCATCACTGTCCGCATCAAAAGATGTTTTCAATAACATCGCATCTTATAAATTCAGTGAGATGCGCTTCAATGTCCGTGGTTACGATTCACAATATTCGGATGTCTATATGAACGGTATCCAGCTTAACGATGCTATGACGGGATATACTCCCTGGTCATTGTGGAGCGGCTTGAATGACGCTACCCGTAATCAAGAAATCACCTCCGGATTAAATATGGGTGATATGGGTATCGGTGGCATTGCCGGTACGACCAATATCAACACCCGCCCTTCACAAATGCGTAAAGGATTACGTGCCAGTGTAGTAAACGGTAATTCTATGTATCGTTTCCGTGGCATGCTAACTTATTCATCCGGGCAACAGGACAACGGCTGGTCATATGCCTTTTCCGTTTCAACCCGTCAAGGAGGAAATTCTTACGTAGACGGCGTTTTCTATAACGCTTTCGGCTACTTTGCAGCCGTCGAAAAACAGTTTAACACCCAACATCGTTTAGGACTAACTGTTTTGGGTACTCCTACGGAGCGCGGAGCACAACAGGCCTCTACCCAAGAAGCGTATGACCTGGTAGGCAACAATTACTATAACCCCAACTGGGGATGGCAGGACGGCAAACGCCGTAATGCACGTGTACGTAATTATCACGAGCCCATCGCAATGCTTAATTATACGTTCGATATCACCGATCGTTCTCAATTGAATATTGCCAGTTCCTTACGTTTCGGAAAGAATGGTTATTCTGCACTGACATGGTATGGTGGTCCGGACCCACGTCCCGATTACTATCGCTATCTGCCGAGTTTCTACAATGGCACAGAAATCGGTGCATGGCTCGACGAAGCATGGCGCACCAATACAGACAACATACGCCACATCAATTGGGATCAGTTGTATGACATCAACCGTAATCAGCCGGAGAACTCGCTGTATGGCTCCGGACGCCGTGCCATCAACATGATCGAAGAACGCCATACCGATCAGTTGGACTGGAATTTCTATACACAATTCTCACACCAACTACGCAACAATTCCAAAATCAACGGCGGGATGAACCTTCGTCGCAACCGTACTGAATATTACAGCGAAGTTAAAGACTTATTAGGCGGTGATTACTGGGTGGATGTAGACAAGTTTGCAGAACGTGACATGGGTGGTCTTAATCCGGTTCCTTACCAGAATGATATGGATTATTACCAGCAATACGGTCATGCCCGTGCAGCCAAAGAAGGAGACAAATACAGTTATGACTATTATGGCAATAACCTCACCGCTCGCGCTTGGGCTATGTATGAAACAAGTTTCAAAGGTATTGGTATCAACCTTGGTGGTGAGGTGGGACACTCTACCTTGTGGCGCCATGGTTTATGGAAAAAGGGGTTATTCCTCGATAATTCACAAGGCGACTCCCAAAAGTTGAATTACCTGACGTATAAACTGAAAGCTAATTTCAATTATAAATTCTCGGCAGCCCACTCTATCGATGCCAGTATTATCTATATGCAGGATGCGCCGGCATTCCAGGCGGCATTCGTATCTCCACGTACGCGTAACTCCGTTACTCCGGGTATCTCCGCTGAAAAAGTATTCGGTGTAGACGCATCCTACAACCTGCGTATAGGAGATATCAAGGCACGTGTATCCGGTTATTATACGAAGTTCATGGATCAGACAAAAGTACTGTCATACTATGATGACGTGGAATCCACTTTCTCTAACTTTGCAATGAGCGGTATCGACAAGCGTCACTTCGGTCTGGAAGTAGCTGCTTCTATACCTCTTTATCAAGGATTGTCTTTGAACGGAGCTATCAGTTGGGGGCAGTTTACTTATGATTCCAATCCCGACTATGTACAGATACAGGATAACAGTGGCGAAATCAAAAATCAAGGTAAGGTCTACTGGAAAAACTTCCGTGTAGAAAGCACTCCGCAGACAGCTATGAACATCGGTTTATCCTATCGCAGCCGTAAAAACCTCTATGCTTCCGTAGACTTGAATTACTACAACAATATGTATTTGTCCATGAGTCCGCTCTACCGTACGGACGCTGTTTTATCACGTAATATGACAGAAGAAGACATCCGCGAATTACGCCATCAGGAGAAGTTCGATCCGGCTTGTGTCCTCAATGCCAGCATCGGTAAGAACTGGTACATCAACCGGATCTATACACTTGGATTCAGCCTTGAAGTAAAGAACCTGCTCAATAATCAGGATATCAAGACAGGTGGATATGAGCAAGTACGTCTACTCAAGAACAAAGATGAAAATTATCAGACGTACCAGCCGTTCGATTCGAAATATTTCTATATGTTCGGTACGACCTATTATATGAATATTTATTTCCGGTTCTAAGTAACGTAACGAATAAAAAATGAAAGCTATGAACAAAATATTGAAAATATGCATGATGGCAGCGATCGTATTAGGCTTTACGAGCTGCTATAACGACTTTGACGATCCAGCTCCGGCGAAAGTATGGACTGAAGAGGATTTTGCCAATGAAACTTTGATCTCGATCAAAGACTTCAAGCAACTATTCTACGATGTATACGGCAACGGTGCCGCAAGTTTAGGCAAGACTCTTGAGATCACAGAAGATTACGTTATCCATGGTAAAGTAATCTCAAGCGACCAGGCAGGCAACGTTTATAAATCGGTATATATTTATGATGAAGATTCAGAATCGGCTATCGAACTGAAGCTAATGGTTAGCAACTATGTATTTTATCATCCCGGACAGGAAATATTCGTAAAGACCAAAGGACTGGCAATTGGCTGTTACCGCTATATGTTAAGTGTGGGTGGAATGCCGACAGAAGCGGATATTGCCAAAGGATATGCCAATCGTAATCTTGAAACCCAACTACTGGTTAATGCCCATATTTTTACCGGTGCTTTGGGAGAGTTAAGCAAAAGTGATACATTGGTTGTAAATAAAACCAATTATAAGACAGAACTCAACGATGATGCCTTAGGCCGTCTCGTTCGTTTCGAAGGTCTGGAATACAGAGCAGGAACATTCGATGACGACAAATACCCCCAATATTTAGAAACGACTTATCCGGGTGGTTCAACTACGGCCGTTTATACCAATAAGTATTATGAAGAAGAAGGGTTGACACCGACTTATGCGTATAGTTATAATAATCAGCGCTACTATGGTTCGTCCTGGTTCTCGTACAACGAAGGCAATCCTACCTCGACAGGTAATTACATTGTACGTGTAAGCGGTTATGCAAACTTCGCACTTCAACCGTTGCCGGAAAATGGAAAGACAGGGGATATTACAGCCATTTACACAAAGTATTCATCAAAATCAGGAGGATTTATCAAATACCAACTACTGGTAAATAGCATGAACGATATTCAATTCTGATAGAAATGCTCAATAAAGAAATAAATTTCCGAAAATAAAAAAGTCCGGGTGTACATCGCCCGGACTTTTTTATTCCCATAAATATCAACGGATTACAATAGATAGAAAATCAATAACAACACAGCATTTATTGCCACTACACACCCGAATCCTCCTAAAATCCACGGACGCAGCTTACTCTCTTTCCCGGAAAAAAACAAGGCATAACACATGTTCACCAGAATATTGCTCACAATAGCCTGCATACTACAAGCCGTAACAACCAACACAGCCACACTGCCCGTATTTTGCAGCAAGTTCAAGATAAAAGGAGTAATATCACTAAAACCGGAAACAAACGATAAAAGATTCAACCCTCCCGTACCGGCATAAATCAAAGTATAGTGAGTAAGCACCGTAAAAACGACAAATAACCCCGCAAAGATCAAAGCAACTTTGAACTCCAACGGATTGCTGCTGTCCTCTTCTTCATCCAGACTTTCGGTACCATCCGTTTTCTTCCGCCGGGAATGAATAAACCAGGCAACAGCAGCAGCTACCAAAGCCATAATAAGCAAATAAGGATAGATACTGACAAATATCTCACGACTAAAAATAAAAATAAGTATCATAAATCGCAAGAACATCATACTTACAGCCAACAACATGGCAGCCACATACTCCGTAGCCTGTTCGGAATGCGCATTACGGCTTTTACGTGCCAATACAGAGATGGTGGCCGTACTGCTATACAATCCGCCGATGATACCGGAAACCAATACTCCCGACTCACGGAACACATAACGCTTTAATAGATAAGACAGATACGAGATACCGGAAACCACCACCGTAGCCAACCATATGGAATAGGGAGTCAGATTGATATCCGGAATGATGTTCTTGTCGGGCAACATCGGCAAAATGATTCCACTGATAGCCAAAAACTTGGCAAGAGTGATCATCTCGTCATTCTTCATACGCTGGGCAAACTCAGTAAAGGTATGCTTCAATTCTGTCAGTAACAATACAGTCACAATTACCATCACGTAAAACCACGATGGCTGCGTGTCTACAATGGGAGCAATACAATAAGTAATCAGGGCTATTATAATAGTAGTAATCCCGAAAACATGAAATTGAGACTGCTTGACGTAATAGTTCAGCCCGAGCAATATCCCCAAAATCAAACCGCCCCCCATAAAGAGACGCATATCTGCTTTATCAAGAATATAAAGCAGATATCCCAATATACCGATAAAAGTAAAAGTACGGTCTGTACCGAAAAGCGTGGTTTCTCCTTCTCGTTTCAGACTGATTCTACGCTGCGACAAACCGATAAGAAGAGAAAATAAAGTCACCAAAATAAAGGTAACCAACTCGCGCGGCAGATAATTATATAATTGTTCCATACACTGTTCTTTTGAATGCGAACAAATATACAGATTATTTTTAGAGTTACCAGATTGTATACGGCTTTTTCATTAGCTGTGAATTATAGTAACGGACATCCCCCGTCACCTCTTGACCGATAAAAGCAGGCTTCACAAAAGCTTCATCCTCTGTACTCAATTCAACTTCCGCCACTACAAGCCCCTCATTCTCACCATAAAATTCATCCACTTCAAAAACATGCGCCCCGCTACGGACCAAATAACGGGTTTTATCAATCACTCCCGGCTCACAAAGTTTCATCAATTCTTCGGCCTCGTTCAACGGCAACTCTCTCTCCCACTCATAACGGCTGGTTCCGGAAGCATTAGAAGCCCCCTTAATAGTAAGATACCCTTTACCATCACGGATTCGTACCCGTACCGTCCTTCCCCGGGCACTGCTTATGTATCCCTGTATAATACGACTTTGCGCAAAAGCCTGCGATTTATAATCTCCCGAAACGAGAAATTTACGTTCAATTTCCTGTGCCATGCTGCAAAAGTAGGAATGAATAATGAATAATGAACAATGAAATTAATTTATTTTCCAGCATCATCGCTCCTAAATCATCATTCATAAATCATACAACTCAAAACCGTGTCATAAATTCAATCACTAACTTATCCTGTTCGGACGGATCGGGTATTCCTCCACTTTTATAAAAATACTTTTCGTAGTTCAAGCGTATATCGGCTATAAAAGATTTGGAGAAGCTGAAAGTCAAACCGCCTGTCACACGATGGCGTGCATAATCGGTTATGGCCAACTTATTCGGTTCCGTTTCAGACGTTGTTATTCCATCACTATGATCCGTCATCATATCATAACGTGCCAGAAAAGACATCTTATGAAAAAAGCGGCGAAGCGGAATATCATAAATAGCGAAACTATTGACAGAATGCATATTCTTAAAAGCGTCATGTCCATACGTCTTATACAAATATTCCGCTTCTATATGGAATTTATCAGTTTCATAATAAATTCCGGCATCGTACATATTGACGCGTACCTCGGCAGGTTTCATCATTTGGGTACTCAGCGTAAGATTCCATCCCTTCGCAAACCAAAGTTGCCCTTTCAAAGAATAATTCAATGTTTTATGCCACTCCTTCTGTTCTGTCAGTCCGGAGCCATTGAACAACCCGCCTTCAAGGATGAACGGCAAAGATGCATCTTTGCGTGTATAAGCCAGAGTGGCCCCGACATCACGTACATCACCAACCTGTTTTCCAATAAACGAACGGTTAGCGAAAAAGCGTACATGCGGCGAACGGTGCGCATCAATCGTAAAAGGAACCCTCATCTGTCCGATCGTAAAGTTGACATGCTTTATTGGGAAAATACGAGTATAAGCATCCAGCATACGGATTTTTCCCTGATCGGACAGATCTATTTCCGCTTTATAAGCCACGATCGGAAGCACATTGCCTGTCAAACTGAAACGGGCATTCCGTACTTGAAAACGACTTTCGTCAGTTGCCGTCTGATATTCGTATTTTGCACGGATCGTTCCATGGATTGCCGGTAAATAGTCGTGCAATTCCATCTTCTCCTTATCCAGTTTTTTCCCATCTACCACTTCTTCGTTTACTTGTGCCAAAGCTGTTGTCGTCAGCAGTAATCCTGCCCCAATCGTAACCAATATTCTCATCAGGTTTATAACTTAATATTTTGGTGCAAAAGTAACGATGCCCCCATACACCCTTATGACAAACAGGTTACAAATGTATTACACATTACAAATAGATTACGAAGTACAATAACAGTTCCATCAGACAGCAAACAACAGCATCGACAAATATATCATAAAAAAAGCGCCCCTCACAGGACGCTTCCATTCATCTTACTCGGCTACCATTATTTTCGCAACCCGATTATCCGCCTTAACCAGATAAACGCCATTCGGAAGTACTACACGACAATTTTTCTGATGATTCGCCTGGAACAACTGCTTTCCTTCCAGATCAAAAACAGCTACACTTTCACAACTATCCGACAGAAAGAGGTGGCCTTTCCGATAATAAACAAAATTTTCCGTAGTCACATCTCCAATACCGGTAGCATTCAGTACGGTCAGAGTCCCATCTCCTTCGAAATAACCGGGGTGAGTGCCGACACTATACGTTCCGGGCACTTGTTTTACACCGTTCAGATACAATTCGGCTACACTGCCGTTTGTATTCATAACCGCCTTTCCTCCTTCATTCAATTTTAAAACAGCACAGTCACCGGCAGCTCCCACATGATTAAAAACCACCCGATTACCTTTACCAATTTGTATTTCACCATTACCCAAAGCATATGCGGCATCTCCTTGTACCCCAATTACCGATCCCTCGGTACGTGGACTGTTGGTAATACTCCAAACACCGGTAAAACCACTGTTATCACCCTTCAACACAAGAATGGCACTATTCACCGTTTTTGCATCATTTGCCACAGTAACCGTCGACTTTCCATCTACATCTCCCTGTAGTGTAAGCGTATTTACCGTACCACCGCCACTTAGTTTAAACGATACTTCCCCATTGATATGAACAGGGCTGTTCCAACCGAAATCACTGCTGCCACTGGCATAACTCATACTCGTACCGCCTGCCATATAGAGTTCTTTAATCTTACTGGCTGTTTTTCTCAAACGAATGTTATTAGCATTAAGATACATCACTACCGGAAAATTATCTGTTGATGCTTCTATTTCGGAATCAACAAGAATAGTATCTCCTTCAACCGGTAAAATAGCCGGAGTATAATTGGCGGCAACCTCCCAATTTTTATTTGCCTGCGGAGTCCACTGAAAAGCATAATCAGGATGGACAACCGCCAAAGTACCCTCTCCCTCCAGATAGGCCGGCAATTTAGTAGCAGTATACGTTCCCTCTGCCAATAATTTACCACCGGTATATACCTCACTCAAAGAAGCATCCGTATCCAGAATTAATTTACCGCCTTCGGCAATATTCAGTTTGGTTTTGTGATACAGGCAATCACCGCCTGCCAATCGAAGTCCGGCTTCCGCAGCAACATCGATATTACCGGTTCCGGCTGCATTCTTACCATGGACAGTTACCTCACCTGCTTTTATATCCAGATTTCCGGTCCAGGTATCATTCACTCCCTGTATAAACAGTTTTCCGGTTTCTGTTTTGCTTAAAGTGCCTTCGCCATCTATATTTCCTATAAGAACGAGATTACCGGCCACTTCCGCAGTCACATCCGACACCAATGAGATGCCTCCGGTAGTTAAAGTTACCCCTTCCGATCTGTTTTTTATTACTGCACCGTTGAAAGACAATTTTCCCTTCAGATTCGAAGTAGCAGAAACCAATGCTGTCGTTCCCTCTTCAAGAGTGATATTACCGGCAAAATCTCCCCCATCAAAATCTATCGTGCCATGAGCCACAATTCCCTGATCCTGTTCTTTCGGTGTCCCGGCAGGATTCCAGTTATTAGGCTGATTCCAAGAATTTGATTCGGCACCTGTCCATTCGTAAATATTACTTACAGGAACAAATATGTAGGTCTTCCCGGCTTCCGTTTCAATATCATACACAGTGGTTTCTATCAAATCCAGTGTGGGAATCTTGGTAATATCTTTAATTACCGGTTCGGGTATTTCATAAACACTGTTCAGTGAATTGCTGTTATCACCCTCTGCTACCTTCATCGTGAAACTATCTCCCGGTCTCAGAGGAGTAGCAGTGCGCAAACGCAAATTGCCTCCTATGCCGGATTTAACCGTTACAGATACGATTTTACCCCACTTCCACTGCATATCCACAATCTCAAATCCTCCTCTGGCTTTCAAACCGGTTACTTTGCCTTCCGACCATACATCCGGTAACGCCGGCAATAAATGCACAGCCCCGTCATGGCTCTGTACCAACATCTCTGCAATACCGGCACAGCACCCGAAATTACCATCTATCTGGAAAGGCGGATGTGCATCGAACATATTGGCATAAGTTCCTCCATTCGCATCCGAAATAGTAACATTCGGATCCTTCAGTTTCAACTGATTCTGAATCAGTTGATAGGCATGATTACCATCCTGTAACCGGGCCCACAAACAAACTTTCCAACCCATAGACCACCCACGGCTCTCATCCCCACGTCCTACCAATGACTTCTTTACAGCCTGGAACAGGGCAGAATTAGTATAGGGAGAAATCTGAGTACCGGGAAACATACCCCACAAATGAGAGACATGACGATGTCCGGAACTCTCTCTGTCCCAATCTTCAAGCCACTCCTGCAACTGTCCGTATTTACCTACATGCATCGGCGGCAACTGTTCTTTCAACTCTTTCAAATCGGCAACAAATCCTTTATCCGTGTTCAATATTTCAGCAGCCTCAATGGTGTTGCGAAGCAGATCGTATACCATCTGATTATCCATGGTCACCCCACTAAAAATAGCCGCATTCTGTTTGCTACCACTATCATCGGTATACGAAAACAATCCCGGATGATTCTCCGGAGAATTGGAGGGTGACACAACTTTGTAACCGGTATTCGGATCTGTAATCAGAAAATCCTGATAAAATTCGCTGGCGCTCTTCAGAACCGGATAGATCTCTGCCAAAAACTCTTTGTCTCCAGTAAACAAATAATGTTCCCACAAATGAAAACAGAACCAAGCATTGCAGGTAGGCCACACACCGCATGCCGATTTGTCCACCGCCCCGGTAGAACGCCAGATATCCGTATTGTGATGAAGCGTCCATCCGCGACAACCATACATTTTACCGGCCGATTCTTCTCCGGTCACACTGACATCTTTCACCATCTGCAAAAAAGGATTATGACATTCACTCAGATTCGTGACTTCGGCTGGCCAATAATTCATTTCAACATTTATATTGGCCGTATATTTACTATCCCACGCCGGATACTGCCCGGCATTCGGATTCCAGATTCCCTGCAAATTAGCCGGTTGTGTTCCCGGCTGTGAACTGGAAATAAGCAGATAACGCCCAAACTGAAAATACAAGGCGGCCAATGAAGGATCATTTACTGTAGAAAACTCTTCAATCCGTACATCGGTAGGTTTCTTTTCCTGTTCACTGTTATTGCCCAGATTCAGAGTAACACGTCCGAACTGCTCTTGATATTTCGCAATATGATCCGCTTTGGCCTGCTCGTAATCCTTGTCAAATTTATCAAGATACTCTTTGGCACGTGCTTCACTATCGGCACTGATATCTTTATAACTAACAAAATTGGTAGCTGTCGAGATATAAATACAAGCACTATTGGCATCCGTAACATTCAAGCTACTGTTTGCCGCCGTCTGACTACCTCCATCAGCAACGACCTTTATCAATGAATGGGCATGCAACAGATTAGGAATATTTTCTTCCGTCTTTTTCCCACCTTCAGTGTAAACAGACAGCATGTTATCGGCTCCTTCCACCAGCTTAACAGTCACCTTGGTACGATTTGTTTTCAACGGGCCGACAAAAGAGGTTTTAAAAGTCACCTTGCCCGGTTGGTCAGCCGAAATTTTAATAATAATCAACTGATCTGCCAATGAAGTAAAAACCTCACGGGTATAGTTCACCCCATCTACCGTATAGGTTATTTTGGCAACCGCATTGGAAAGATCCAATTCACGATAATAATTAGACGGTGTTTTGTGGTTTTCGGGAAAATCGAGCAACAGATTACCGATTGACTCATAAATCATCCCGTGACCGGTGATATTCCGGTCTGCAATAATATTAGCCAATGCTAACTTTTGAGCCTCTGCATACTCACCATTATTAATATAATTCCGGATATCTTCCAAATGCGTAAGTGCATTCGGATTCGCATTGTTATAAGGACTACCCGACCAATAGGTATCCTCGTTAATCTGAATAGTATCCTGTGAAGCGATACCATAAACCATTGCTCCTAACCGCCCGTTTCCCAAGGGCAAAGCTTCCACCCAATAATCGGCAGGACGATCATACCATAACTTAAGATCTTGTGCCGACATATTTCCGGTACACAGACCTACTACTAACAGCAGTAAACTTTTCATCAGTACATGTTTTCTCATGGATAAAATACATTTTAATAGTTAACCATGAGGCAAAGTTATCCAACGAAAACCTCCCCAACCGGGTAAAAACGTTTCTAAAAAAGGGTAAAATCATATATCCACCCATAAAAACCAATATTTATAAATTCGATTTATTGATCAAAAACAGCAGTAATCACACCTCAAAAGTCCCCTTTTCAAACACCCTCAAATACAAATCCTTTTTACCAACCAACATCAGGCTCCAAAAAGATAACGAACTAACAATAAACAAGTTATCTACAAAAGTATCACATACCCCTTCAAAACCGAACAAAAATTAGCAATGAAATAATCCTCCTTTCGGAAGAAATAGTCCACCTCCCAATGGAAAAGCTTAACAGCCTCAACCTGATATAAAAACCATGTGAAATAAAAGTTTTCCCAAAATCGAGTTCAACCTTTAAAATAACCATCATCAATGATGACAGCCAGCCAATTGGTATATTGGCATATTGGCGCATTGCCCAATTATTCCTGTTCTTTCAAATAAGTAGTAGGCACCTTGCCGGTTTCTTTCTTGAAAACCCGGCTAAAGTATTTCGGGTCACAAAAACCAGTCATGTCCGCTATCTCCGCAATCGTATACTTTTGCGACTTCAACAAGCGTTCCGCTTCCCTTATCCGAATATCCTTTATAAATTGTGCAGGAGTCTTATTCACACTTTCTTTCATCCGCCGATACAACAAAGAACGGCTGAGTCCCAAATACTCTCCTAAGAAATCGACTGTAAGATTATCATTGGCTATATTTTGCCGGACAAAATCTTCTGCTTTATGAAGAAATCGCTCATCTTCCTCTTCTTTCAAACCGACTGTTTGCCCGTCCACTGTTCCGGACGATATATCGAAATTTATCTGCCGCCGCCTTTTCCTGTAATAAATGACCAAACAGAGCGATACAAGTAATACGACGGCGAATCCGGCATACAACATTTTCCTCTTAAACGGCGGATTGATATCGATAGACAAAGTAGTAATCTCTGTACTCCAAATTCCTTTGCTATCGGTATATTGTACCTCTAATAAATATTCCCCATTTTTAAGCCCGTTCAGAACAATCGGCTCTCTTTCCGCCAAAGGTATCCAAACGGAATCCGGATTCAACCGATATTTATACTGCATTTTCCCCATATAGCCATAATCCAACACAATGGGGGAAATGCGGATCTCCTGCCCTTCAGATGCCTCTATTTCCGTTATATCCGTGTGTAGATGTAATGTATCTACAAGAATTTCTTTCCAACAAAAGGAGGGATTATTTTTCGACAAGTCATTCAAATGCATGGTAAGATAGCCATCCACTGTCCCCACCCAAAGAGTACGTTCCCGGATAAAAGCCGCCGCTTCTGAAAAGGTCATATTCCTGCCAAAATAATTACTCCCAAAAATCTGGACCTGCTGGCCTGCCGAATATTTGAAAAAAGAATCATCCTTAATAAAGTAAAGAACCCCGTCCGTATCTTCTGCAACAGACAGAACGATCTCCGATGAGACGGAGGGTATTTTGAAAGATTCCAATTCCCATTTGCCATTTCGGATAACGAGTTTATGCAATCCGAAGCCCATCGTTGAAACATAGACCGTACCATCCTGTGCGGCATATATATAAGAACAATCGTAGTGGCACAACCGTTGTTCCAATCGTCCGTCCTTATCGTATATCAACAATCCTTTCTTGGAAGCCACCGCTATATGACCATCAATCATAGTGATATGCCTTATTCCGGCAACCGTATCCACCCTCTGTGGAAGAGAATCGTAGTTAGGTTGCCAGGCTATCTTATACAATCCATTATGGTACGTTCCTATCCAAAGATTTTGCCGGTCATCAAAAGCAAACGAATAAATACTGGAATCTCCCTCAAAATCAGTCCAACGGCGAATCTCATACCGGCCTTCTTCCTTTGGAGTAAGCATAAACAGTCCGCCCCCTTTACTCGCCATCCAGACATTTCCGTGCCGTAATTCCATCGAATAAATGTTTGCCCCAAAAGAGACAGGTTCTCTTTGTATATCTCCCCGGGGAGATAAATATCCGATAAAATTCCGGTGCAGGTCATACATGTAGATCCGTCCATTCTTACCAGCCAGCCAGAATTCCTTTTCCATATGCAAGAAAGCACGAATCTCCGTCGCATAGATAGGAGAATCCGTATCCTGTATATGTGTATAGTACTGGTACTGCTCATTTGGAAAACTTATCTTATAAAGGACATCGTTGCAATTGACCCACAAATTACCATTACGATCGGTACAGGAAGCATGCAAAGTAGTACTTAAATCTTTCTTGGTAGGTACGGATAAGAAAAATGTGTTTCTGCTATCGGAGATCGTTATACCATTTTGTACCGCTTTTAAAACATATGGATTCTTTATCTGTTTTTTAGGGAAAGCCTGAGAAGCCGGCACGGAGAATCTTTTTGTTACCGGATCAAACAGATAACATTTATTTTGTGGTGTCCGGCAAAGAATCCCTCCATTCTCCGTTTCGGCTATCGAACCGAGCCTTCCGATCAGTTGCCCGTCATCCAGTTTATTATAAGTAGAAAACTCACAACCGTCATATTGGCATAACCCATTCCAAGTAGCCATCCACAAATATCCTTTCCTATCTTGCAAAATATCCCGGACAACGCGGTGAGACAGTCCATCGGCCGTGGTATATATCTGATAATGTGTAATATTCCCGGCCAGTACATTAAAACCGGACAACAGATAAAAGACGAAAAGCAACAGGAAATATCTACACATTCTACAAACATTATAAAGAATAAACAAGAAGGAGGCTGTACTCAAACCGCACAGCCTCCATTAATTGTAAAATCTGCTCTTCAACTCACGAAAGAAAAACCTATAATCATGGCAAGTGCCAAAATGACGAGTGAAATAGAAATGATCTTGATCACACGTTTTGCCTGTTCTTCCTCCTTTTTGGTGTGTGTTACTTTTTTCTTATTCTTACCCATATGTTTTTAGCTTTAAAGTTCAACGCTAACAAAGCTAAGAATAATTATTCAAACCAACTAAAGAAGAAGAGAATTAATTTTGTTCCTCGGATGAAAATTCCATCAAATAGGCTTTAATGAAGTCTTCGATCTTTCCATCCATCACTCCATTGACGTCAGAAGTCTGATAATTAGTGCGATGATCTTTCACACGGCGGTCATCGAATACGTAACTTCGTATCTGCGACCCCCATTCTATCTTTTTCTTTCCTGCTTCCACTTTTGCCTGTTCGGCCATACGGTGCTGTAGCTCTTTATCATATAAGATAGAACGCAACTGGCGCATGGCATTTTCCTTGTTCTTAGGTTGGTCACGGGTTTCGGTGTTCTCGATCAGGATTTCCTCTTCTTCACCAGTATAAGGGTCTTTAAACTGATAGCGCAAGCGCACACCCGACTCCACCTTATTTACATTCTGACCTCCGGCACCACCCGAACGGAAAGTATCCCAGGAAATACGTGCCTGCTCGATATTCACTTCGATACTGTCGTCAACCAACGGAGTGACAAAAACCGAAGCAAAAGAGGTCATTCGTTTTCCTTGTGCATTATATGGAGAAACACGCACCAGACGATGTACCCCATTCTCCCCTTTCAAATAGCCGTAGGCATAATCGCCCTCTATCTGGATGGTACAGGTCTTGATACCTGCCTCATCACCTTCCTGCAAAGTAGAAATAGTGGCCTTATAGCCATTCGTTTCGGCATAGCGCAGATACATACGCATCAGCATGGACGCCCAATCCTGACTCTCCGTACCACCGGCACCGGAATTTATCTTCAGAACACAACTCATCTGATCGGCCTCACCGCGAAGCATGTTTTTCAGCTCCAGATTCTCAACCGCTTCCAATGCTTTGGCATATCCTTCGTCCACCTCCGCCTCGGTGACAAGATCGTCTTTATAGAAATCGAAAGCCAGTTCCAGTTCATCACTCAGTGTCCTGACATGATTATAACCCTCAATCCATTTCTGAAGATCTTTCACCTTCTTCATTTGCGCTTCGGCACGCTTCTGGTCATCCCAGAAACCCGGAGCTTGTGTCCTTAATTGTTCTTCTTCGACCTGAATTTTCTTCCCGTCGATGTCAAAGATACCTCCTCAGCGCATCAGTGCGCTCTTTCACGTCTTTAAGCTGTTCAATAGTAATCATTTCGATTTATAATTTAGCGATTTACAATTTACGATTGAAGTTACTTTATCCAATCATTTTATTAGTCTCAAGGGTGCAAAGATAAACAAAATTCTGCTACCTTTGCTTTCATAACTAAATTGTTATCATTATATGAATAAACTACTAAAATTATCCTGCCTGTCGCTATTTCTTCTGATGGCGGCAAGTGTAAGCAGCGCTTCTCTCAAAGATTACCGCTACGAGACAGTGCCCAACGATCCGTTGAAAGCACGTATTTACACACTTGACAATGGGCTGAAGGTCTATATGACCGTCAACAAAGAACAACCACGCATACAGACGTATATCGCCGTACGTGTAGGTGGTAAAAATGACCCTGCCGAAACCACCGGGCTGGCTCACTATTTTGAACACTTGATGTTCAAAGGAACCAAAAAGTTCGGAACACAAAACTATGAAGCCGAAAAACCGTTGCTGGACCAGATCGAGCAACAATTCGAAATATACCGGAAAACCACCGATGAAGCAGAGCGCACCGCCATTTACCATAAGATAGACAGCCTGTCGTACGAAGCTTCCAAACTGGCCATCCCCAACGAATATGACAAGCTGATGGCTGCCATCGGTGCTACCGGTACCAATGCTTATACCTCTTTCGACCAGACGGTTTATGAAGACGACATTCCTTCTAACCAGATAGACAACTGGGCAAAAATACAGGCAGACCGTTTTGAGAATTGCGTCATCCGTGGATTCCACACAGAACTGGAAACGGTATACGAAGAGAAAAACATGTCGCTGACCAAAGATCCGCGCAAGGTATACGAAACAGTGCTTTCTTCCCTTTTCCCACATCATCCTTACGGCACCCAGACCGTATTGGGAACACAGGAAGATTTGAAAAACCCTTCCATCACCAATATCAAAAATTATCACAAGGTATGGTATGTGCCCAATAACATGGCTATCTGCCTTTCGGGCGACTTCGATCCGGATGAAATGATCGCTACCATCGATAAATACTTCGGTCATTTGAAGCCCAACAAGAACTTGCCGAAATTAAACCTGCCGAAAGAGACGCCGATCACGGCGCCGATCGTGCGAGAAGTACTGGGACCGGATGCCGAAAGCCTGACATTAGCATGGAGATTTCCGGGAGCCGCCAGCAAAGAATTTGAAACGCTGCAAGTGGTATCGCAAATTCTGTATAATGGCAAAGCCGGACTTATCGACCTCGACCTCAACCAGCAACAGAAAGTATTGCAGGCTTACGGTTATCCGTTAGACATGGCAGACTATTCGGCACTGATGTTACAGGGACGTCCCAAACAGGGACAGACATTAGACGATGTAAAAAATCTGTTACTTGAAGAGATCAGCAAACTTCGCGCCGGAGATTTTGACGAAAAGATGCTACAAGCCAACATTAACAACTTCAAGCTCTATGAGATGCAGAGGTTAGAGAGTAATGAAGGACGTGCAGACATGTTTGTGAATGCTTTTGTCAACGGTGCCAAATGGGAAGACGAAGTAACCGCCATCGACCGTATGGCAAAACTGACCAAAGCCGACGTCGTCGCTTTTGCCAATAAATATCTGACGGATCAGAATTATGCCGCTATTTACAAAAAGCAAGGGCAAGATCCTAACGAGAAGAAAATGACCAAACCGTCTATCACACCGATCGTAATGAATCGTGACGTAACCAGCGACTTCTTGAGTGAAATACAAAATAGTAACGTAAAACCGATCGAACCTGTATTCCTCGATTTCAAGAAAGACCTCAGCCAACTGAAAGCCAAATCGAATATCCCCGTACTCTACAAACAGAACACAAGCAACGATCTTTTCCAGTTGATCTATGTATTCGATATGGGCAATAACAATGATAAAGTGCTCGGTACGGCATTCGACTACATTGATTATTTAGGTACTTCCGACATGACTCCGGAACAATTAAAAAGCGAATTCTATCGTCTGGCATGTACTTTCCGGGTAGTCCCGGGCAACGAGCGTACTTATGTCTTACTGTCGGGACTGAACGAGAACATGCCCGAAGCAATGAAGCTTTTCGAAAAGCTGATGGCAGATGCACAAGTCAACAAAGAGGCATACACCAATATGGTGGCAGATATTCTGAAATCCCGTAAAGATGCCAAATTGAACCAAATGCAGAATTTCCGTCGCCTGATGAGCTATGGCATGTATGGTCCGAAGTCTCCGGCTACCAATATTCTGACAGAGGCCGAACTACAGAACATGGATCCACAAGAATTAATAGACCGTATCCACAATCAGAACAGTTATCAACATCGCATTCTGTATTATGGGCCAACAAGCGAAAAAGAACTATTGGCTATCATCAACAAAAATCACCAGGCGCCCAAAAAGCTGAAAGAAATTCCTGTAGGCAATGAATTCCCACGTCTGGAAACACCGGTTACCCAAATCTTTATCGCACCTTACGAAGCAAAACAGATTTATATGACCCAACTATCCAATCGTGGCGATAAATTCGATCCGATGATCGAACCGTCCCGCCAGATGTATAATGAATACTTCGGTGGGGGTATGAACTCTATCGTTTTCCAGGAAATGCGTGAAAGTCGCGGACTGGCATATTCTGCATGGGCCGGATTGAACCGTCCGTCTTATCTGAAATACCCGTATATGTTGCAGACTCAGATAGCAACTCAGAACGACAAAATGATCGATGCCATCAAAGTCTTTAACGACATCATCAATAATATGCCGGAATCCGAAGCTGCTTTCAAGCTTGCCAAAGAAGGACTTATCGCCCGTCTGCGCACAGAACGTATCATCAAAAGCGACATTATCTGGTCGTATATCAATGCCCAAGACTTGGGACAGAATGTAGATAGCCGTATCAAACTCTATAATGATGCACAGAACATGACGTTGAAAGACGTAACCGATTTTCAGAAGAAATGGATAAAAGGACGCACCTATACATACTGCATCCTCGGTGACAAGAAAGAACTGGATATGGAAAAACTGAAAGAAGTAGGACCTATTCGGGAACTGACACAAGAGGAAATCTTCGGATACTAAATAGTTGCCATAAATACAGTTGAAAATTGAAAGTTGAAAGTCTGAATACAGTTAAGAGTTGAGAGTTAAAAACCAACAGTGCTGCTATCACACTGCAAGTAACTTTCAACTTTCAACTCTCAACTTTCAACTCTCCTCGTACATCTTGTCTATCACCTCCTTGTAGTTTTTAGCTACTACAGGGCGTTTCAACTTCAATGTATTTGTCAGTTCTCCTCTTTCCATGCTGAACGGTTCCGGTAGAAGTGTAAAGCGTTTCACTTGTTCATAATGGGCGAACTGTTGCTGCAATGTATCGATACGGGCGCGGAACAAGCCGATAATTTTCGGGTGTTGCAATAATTCTTCCATATCCTTATATTCAATACCTTTCTCTTTTGCATAATCTTTCACAAAACCATACATGGGCACAATCAATGCAGATACAAATTTACGCTGATCAGCGATAATCGCAATCTGGTCGATATAACGATCGATGGCTAACTTTGTCTCCAACGCTTGCGGAGATATATATTTCCCGTTGGACGTTTTAAATAAATCCTTGATGCGTTCTGTCAAATACAAGCAATCTCCATTCAGATAGCCGGCATCGCCTGTATGGAACCATCCCTCCTTATCGATAGCCTCAGCCGTAGCTTCCGCTTTTTTATAATACCCCTTGGTGATTGTCTTTCCACGCAGCAGAATCTCGTTGTTCTCACCGATCTTCACTTCCACGTCCGGCATTACAGTACCCACCGAACCGATTTCATACCCTGAATTCTGAAAACATGAAACGGTTGCCGTAGATTCGGTAAGTCCGTATCCAACCAGCATATTAATTCCTACCGAATGTACGAATTCACAAATTTCATCAGGAACCGCCGCACCGGCCGTCGGGAAGAAGTTACCATTCTCAATACCGATTGTCTTCTTCAGCAATGAATAAACTGTTTTTTCATAGAACTGATATTTCAAATGAAGCATCAGGGGAGGCGTTTTTCCTTTACGCAGGTAATCTATATTGTGTATCTTACCTACACGGATAGCATCGAGCATCAACGCTTTCTTTATACCGGTAGTTTCGGCTATTTTCTCCTGTACACCGGCATAAACTTTCTCCCAGAAACGCGGTACGCTACACATCAGAGTCGGACGAATTTCCTTAATCGTCATCTGAATATCCACCGGACGGAGGTTGATGCATATCTGTACTCCCTTATGGATACAGAGATAACTCCAAGCCTTCTCGAACACATGAGTCAATGGCAGGAAGTTCATCGACACATCTTTGTCCGACATATCCACCAGACGAATATCATGAATGCGGAAAGCTTCAAGGAAGCAAGAGTGATGCAACATGACTCCTTTGGGCTCTCCCGTCGTACCGGAAGTATATAAAATATTGGCCAGATCGTCTTCCGAAGCGCGTGAAGTACGTTCTTCCACCACATCATTATGAGGCAATCCTTCACCCATTGCCAGAAAATCATCAAAATAAATGGAAGATACGTCACGCCGGTCTTTTACCACAGAACGGTCGAATATGATAATCTGCTGCAACGACGGACAAAAACCGAATACACTGAAAGCAGCATCATACTGAAATTGTTCGCCTACAAAAAGAATACGGATTTGTGCATCGTTGATAATGTATTGTGCCTGTGCGGGAGAACTCGTCGCATACAGTGGGATGGTCACCGCCCGATTGGCAAAAGCCGCAAAATCCGTAAAAAGGCATTCCGGTTTATTTTGAGAGAAAATACCGATATTCTCTTTCTCCTGTACACCGAGTGCCACCAAAGAATTAGCAGCTTGCCTGACAGTTTTAGAAAACTGGTTCCATGAAATGGGAATCCATTGTGCGGTCTGGTAATCACGGTATCGGAGCGCTGTCTTTTCGCCATACTTTTCAGCCTGACGATGAACCAAGACAGATAAATGATGATAAGTCATATCTTTTGTTGTTAGTAAATACACGGCAAAGATATTAGTTTTATTTGAAACTATCGCCTTTTTCAATAATTATCAGTAAGTTTGCAGCATGAAATACGATGTATCTTACTTAACGACAGAGGCCGTAAGCCTTCTTAAATCGCTTATAGCCATCCCCTCGGTCAGCCGCGAAGAAGCACAAGCAGCCGACCATCTACAGAATTATATCGAAGCGGAAGGTATGACAACCGGCCGTAAAGGCAACAATATCTGGTGTCTCAGTCCGATGTTCGATCTGAAAAAGCCAACCATACTACTCAATTCCCACATCGACACGGTGAAGCCTGTAAATGGCTGGCGAAAAGACCCTTTCACCCCGAGAGAAGAAAACGGTAAACTCTACGGGTTAGGAAGCAATGATGCCGGTGCCAGTGTGGTTACCCTGTTACAGGTGTTCCTGCAACTATGCAGAACACAGCAGTCATACAATCTGATCTATCTGGCTTCCTGTGAAGAAGAAGTCTCCGGTAAAGACGGAATAGAAAGTGTATTAAAAGGACTTCCTCCCATCTCATTTGCCATCGTAGGAGAACCGACAGAAATGCAACCTGCCATTGCCGAAAAAGGTCTAATGGTGCTGGATGTGACCGCTACCGGAAAAGCCGGACATGCCGCCCGTAACGAAGGTGACAATGCCATTTATAAAGTGTTGGCTGACCTTGCCTGGTTTCGTGATTACCGTTTTGAAAAGGAATCTCCCTTACTCGGTCCTGTAAAGATGAGCGTTACGGTAATCAATGCCGGCACACAGCACAATGTGGTTCCCGACCGATGTACGTTTGTGGTGGACGTACGGAGCAACGAGCTGTATTCTAACGAAGAATTATTCGCAGAGATAAAGAAACATATCTCTTGCAAAGCCGAAGCGCGTTCGTTCCGTCTTAACTCTTCACGGATCGAAGAAAAACATCCTTTTGTGCAGAAAGCCATTAAGTTAGGACGTGTTCCTTTCGGGTCTCCTACCCTGTCGGACCAAGCTTTAATGCCGTTTCCATCGGTAAAAATAGGACCGGGGCGCTCATCACGTTCACATACGGCAGACGAATACGTCATGTTGAAAGAGATGGAAGAAGCAATAGACCTGTATCTGAAATTGCTGGACGAACTGGCTCTTTAGACAGGCGGAAGGGATAAATAGTTTTTTCAACAACAGGCAATAAGAAATATGCGCATTTTTAATAAAGAACACATTAGGCACAACATCCCCATGTTTTATACAACAACATCCGGATGTTCTTATATACCAAAAATAGATTTCTGACAGACAAGAAGCCATCTCCTTGCCTATCAGAAATCTATTTGATTATGTATCTCTAAGTAGTAAGCATCAAGTGATAAGTAGTTAAGAAGCAAGCAGTTAAACAGAAGCATCTTGTCTAATATATTTTCCTTGACTACTTAACTACTGATCATGAGTTATTCAGGTTAGTTAATAGAGAACTTAAAGACACAATGGCTATTGTACTTTTCACCCGGGCGTAATACAGCCGAAGGCCAATCGGGTTTATTTGGAGTATCAGGATACTTCTGTGTTTCAAGGCATACGGAAGCACGTTGATTATAAACAATACCTTTTTTACCCGTTATCGTTCCGTCGAGGAAGTTTCCTGCATAAACCTGTATACCGGGTTCATTGGTATAAACATCCAATACAATACCGGTTTTGGGAGATTCTAAAGTAACACATTTATGGGTGATATCTCTTTGGGTATTCAATACCCAATTGTGGTCGTATCCGTTTCCGTTCTTTAGCTGTACAAAATCAAAGTCATCGATACGGGCACCCACCGGAGTTGCCGTACGAAAATCCATCGGTGTTCCTTCTACAGGAGCTATTTCGCCGGTAGTCATGAAAGTACTATCCACCGGTGTATAATAATCCGCATCAATGGTCAGCAAATGATCGGAATTGCTGCCGGCATCACCATCCAGATTGAAATAAGAATGGTTCGTCATATTGACAATAGTCGGTTGATCCGTTTCTGCCTCATAGCGGATATCGATAGCGTTATCGTCCGTCAGTGTCATCAGCACTTTGCAAGTGATATTGCCGGGAAAACCTTCTTCTCCATCCTTAGAAAGATAGGTGAGTTCGAGTTCCTGCGGACCAGTCTGCCGGGCATCATATACCTGATATTGAAAACCGTTCGGCCCCCCATGCAAACAGTGACCGTAATTATTACGAGGTAAGACGTATTCTACTCCGTCAAGCGTAAAGCGACCTTGATTGATACGATTCGCATAGCGTCCGATACTGGCACCAAAATCAGACGGTATGGTGATATAATCCCGGATAGAATCAAATCCCAAAACCACATCCCGCATAACTCCTTCCCTGTCGGGCACCATTACGGAAACAATACGCCCACCGAAGTTCGTAATACAAACTTCCATGTTGTTTGCATTCCGCAATACAAATAAATCCGTCTTCTTACCATCTACTTCTGTCTGGAAATTACTTTTTAATAAACCGGACGCAGTCGGTTTTTCACCGGTAGCACAGCTTGCCAGTAAAAGGGCGCTCAATGCCCACATTGAAAATCTTTTCATACTAAATTATTTCTAAAAAAAACTATTCGATACTATTCAGCAGATCGGCTTTCCCTTCGTTCACCAGTTTCAAGATCAGTTCACCAAACAAGGTGTTCTGCCAAGCAAACCATGCACGGGTAAAGTCTTTCGGATTATCCTTGTGGAAAGATTCGTGCATAAATCCCGTACCGGCATCTGTATCCATCAGCATCTTCACACAAGTCTTTATCTCTTCATCGCTCCGGCTGGTAAAAGCTTTCATCATAATGCTCATCGGCCAAATCATATTATAACCGATATGCGGACCACCGATGCCTTCACCGGCTTTCCCCTTGAAAAAATAAGGATTGTCTTCGCTCCAGACAAAACGACGGGTATTCTGATAAATCGGGTCTTTCACATCAACATCGCCCAAATACGGCATCGCCAGAAGGCTGGGTACATTGGCGTCATCCATCAATAAATGATTTCCGAAACCATCGACTTCGAAAGCATATATCTTACCATACTTCGGATGTTTGTATACGGCATATTTCTTTAAAGCCGCTTCTACTTCTTTCGCAAGATCGGTACACTCTTTTGCCAGAGCCGTTTTCTTATTCACTGTTTGCAGAATCTCGGCAGCTTTGCGAAGCGAGGAAACCGCAAAGAAATTGGAAGGCACGAGAAACTGGAAAGTAGTAGCATCGTCCGACGGACGGAAAGTAGAAACGATCAGGCCTACGGGCTTCACCGGATTTCCTAATCCGTTGTTAGTCACGGTATCGAGTGCACGGTTCGTTTTACGCTCAAACCGGTAAGGACCGACACCCTCTTTGCGCTGCTGCTCCTTAAATGTACGAAGAATATTGGTGATGGCCTGTATCCACTCTTCATCAAAAATACTGTCATCACCGGTCACCTTCCAATATTGATAAGCCAGACGCAAGGGATAACACAAAGAGTCGATTTCCCATTTCCGTTCATGCAATTCCGGTTTCATATCCGTCATATCACTCATCCAATATCCACCGACCGGTCCATCATTAAACGCATTAGCATAGGGATCAAAAACAATACTCTTAAACTGGCGGTGAATAACCCCTGCAAGCATACGTTTCAATTCCGGGTCCGAATTGGCCAATTGTACATAAGGCCATACCTGAGCTCCGGAGTCACGAAGCCACATCGCGTGTATATCACCGGTATAGACAAAAGTATCCGGTTTCCCGTCACTGCCCTCACGGAAATGAACCGTCGTATCCAATGTATTCGGGAAACAGTTGGTAAACATCCAGGCCAGACGGGCATTCTTTAATAGTTTTTGCACACGGACAATCTCATTTTCTACGGCCTGCGAACGAAACAGACGTTTATCCGGCTCCGGACGATTATCCTTTTGGATGGCATCCGTCACACACACATGTTCGGTTGAAAATACAGTAGATGCAAATGCGCCCGGAGTACAGAATAATGCACCTGTAACAATAACGCCGATAAGTTTACTCGATATTCTTTGTGACATAAATCAATAGGTTTAAAAAACTGTTTAGTTAGTTATTCATTTTATTTTCAAGCATCTTTATAAAATAGCCCCCCACAACAGAACGCGCCTGGAAAGCCCGGTGCTCCGGTTTATCGGTAAATACCCAATCGGACATCGGGATGCGGTCGGTGGTTTCGTTCATGAACAGATAAACCGGTTCGATGAATTCCTCAAAAGTAGCTTTATCCGGTGCTAACGTAGCCGTCCACATGATCCAGTCTGTTTTGGTATAGGTCTGACGGTTATCCAATGGCAGTCCGTATCTATTTTGCTTCGTCAGATAATAGGGAATCTCCGTCTTTACGATTTGTTCGGGGAATATCTGCCAATTCATTAATTTATCCCAAACCAGATTATATTTCTGACTCCATGTACCGGATTTATCAAAAGTCAACTTATAATGATCACCGTCATTGGCCATCCGTTCCCATTCGACCGCCATTTCCTTCGCCTTTTGCGTATATTGTCCGGCAATCTCTTTTTTACCTAATTTATCAGCCAGATACCCGTAGGATGCGATACCCAAAATTGCCTTGACAGAAAGATTGGCATTATGGGCAAAGTGTCCGGCAAAGTCGTCAGTACAAAGTTGGTTTTCCGGATCGAGACCATACTCTACCAAATAATTTGTCCAGGTAGTCAATGTCTCCCAATGCTTCTTTGCATAATCGGCATTTCCTTCTATGGCGGCAATGACAGCAGTTATTATCAGCATATTTCCGGACTCTTCTACCGGCATGTCACCGTTGTACGTCTGACCATTCGCTAATGGATAGGTGCCTATATCGTGCGCCGCAAAAGGTTTAGTCCATTTTCCACTTTCGCTATAATAAAAAATGTGATTGAGCAGTGCTTTGGCTATTTCCGGGTTATAAAGTAAAAAAAGAGGAGCGGAAGGATAAGTAATATCCACCGTACCGATAGAGCCGTTACTGAAATTCTCTTTTGACAAGAACAGAAGTTCTTTATCGGGTGTTTCTACCAATTTATGGGCAGCAATAGCCTGTCGATAGGCCAATGCACAGAGTTCCGCATACTTGCGGCCACCGGCTTCGGTGGCTTCTCTCATAAGTTGATTATCGAAAGCAATCGCTTTGGTCATCAGTACGTCATACTCCCGTTCTGCTTTATGAAATTGGGAAACAATCGTCTCGTTTCCACTCCGGTTCCAGTAAGGACGAAGATTCTCACCAAAATACTGAACTGAATAAATATCATCATAACCAATCAGTAAATGCCCTTCCGAAACTTTCGTTTCGCCCAAAGAACGTACCAGCGCCAAACGGTCATATCCGTCCGTTCCGGTAGCAGAGAGTTTGCCTTCAACAAAACTTTTACGCAACTCCCGGCTACTGCCAGTAGCATATTGAGTATTCTCTTTATCGGCAGCCAGATAAAAATATCCCCAATCAATACGGACATCATCTCCTTTTTTAGCCAGCACTTTCTGATCACGACTACCGGTTTTCAGAAATACAAGATTTTCATCTACAAAGCTTTCTGCCGTAGAAGGTTGTCCGGCAAGGTCCACCGCCCATTGCGGAGAAGCCTCAAAATAAAGTTCGACAGCATGCTTTTGCCCATCAGTAGAAGCCACAGTATATGAAATGTAATTTACCGGACGCGCCATCAACTCCAGATCATCCATAAAAAGCGGAGCGGTAAACGTCAAATCTAAATTCACCGGGCCACAGGCAAATTTATAAAGAGTCTGCATTGGTTGTATTTCGACAGAAAGTTGCCGGGCTATTTGCACAAAACTACGTTGCCCTTCTTTCTCTACTGCCAATCCGAAATCAAGCAATCCGCCATGTGCGCGGTTGCGACAAGAGGCGGCTATAAGATTTTCACCCAGTTTCAAAGTAGCTACGACTTCTTCCGGCAATTTTGTAACAACATGTTTTTTCCAAGCATAGCCGGTATCGACTACTTTAATACCGTTTATGTAAATAACTGCGTCATCATCATGAGAATAATCCAAATAGACCTTTCGCCCTTGCAAATCGTCGGTTATATGGATGATACGGCGTACCCAGATATGTTCTTCTCCCCATTGGGTTCTGGCAGTAGGCTCACTATCCATCGTACCAAAAGCCGCCTCTCCTTCTTTCCATGAATGATCATTAAATCCGGGGTTTTGCCAGCCATCCGCCGGCTTACGGGTAGTATATTTTCCACTCCAAAGACTTTGCTCCGAAGTTCCGGCAAGCGTAGTGAATTCTGCATCCTCAGCACCCATAAAGCGATAAACCTGTCCGTCGACTTTTGCCACACCGATCAAAGGAAAATCTTTTCCCGTCCAGTGTTTCACGGGAGCATCGTAAAGACAGTCGGAAAATGCCCATCCGCTCGTATACGGATCGATTGTCACCAACGGATATGCCGGGGGCCTTAATTCATTCTTACTATCATGTTTTATTTTAGTATCACCACAACTACTAAATAATAATACCATTACACCCCAAACGAGTGTCATCCATTGTTGTTTCATCGTTTTCAATTTTGCCGTTATATAAATTATAAAAAATGTGTTCTTCATACGGGTACATTATAATTTGCAAAAAAAGGAAAAAAACAACCGGCGTTCCGGTAAAATCCAACCAAAAAATAGTAAAAATGAACCAATCGTGATAATGATCAATCTATTTTGGAAAAATCCGAAAGTTTTTTCAGTCAATACTTCCCCCAAAAGTAGAAACAGGTTCACGCAAAGGAAATATGATTTCACAAAGGAACACCATTTTAAGCAAATAAAAAAGCATTCATCTGTTGTAAATAAAAGAAAAAAGTATCCTATTCTGCCAAAAAAGTATCAGAAAATGCCCAATAGACAAATGAGCAATTTATTGAATGATTTATTTTCTACATTTGTCTCTGTTTTCACTTAGTTTGTAATTTGAATCCTAACAAGAAAAACATGAATACCGTTACAAAACTGACACAAATTTTCACCGTTACACTGATTTTAGGAAGTACACTGAATTCATGTACATCCGGTGAAACACGACAAGAAAAAGTTTTAATGAGAGAACGCCCGGACTGTACACAAGCCAATGTTAACTATGCGGGAAACCGTTCCCCGTTAAGGCCGATGAATTTCATTAAACTTCCCGTGGGCGCCATACAACCGGAAGGATGGTTAAAAAAGTACCTGAATCTGCAAAAAGAGGGATTGACCGGACATTTGGGAGAAATCAGCGCATGGCTTGCCAAAGACAATAATGCCTGGCTCACCAACGGCGGCGATCATGGCTGGGAAGAAGTTCCCTATTGGCTGAAAGGATATGGCAACATGGCTTACATCTTAAAAGACGAAAAGATGATAAACGAAGCCAAAACCTGGATCGAAGGAGTATTCCGGAGCCAACAACCCAATGGCTATTTCGGCCCGGTAAACACCAGAAACGGTAAACCGGAGCTTTGGGCACAAATGATCATGCTATGGTGCCTGCAATCTTACTATGAGTATTCGCAGGACGAAAGAGTGATCAACTTGATGACCAATTACTTTAAATGGCAAATGACAATACCGGACGAACAATTTTTAGAAGACTACTGGGAAAACAGCCGGGGAGGCGATAATCTGCTAAGTGTTTATTGGCTCTACAATCGCACCGGAGATCGTTTTCTGTTGAAACTGGCAGAGAAAATCCACCGGAACACGGCTGATTGGACACGTCCTTCCACTCTGCCCAACTGGCACAATGTGAACATCGCACAATGTTTTCGCGAGCCTGCAAGCTATTATATGCTTACAGGCGATTCGACTCTACTGCAAGCATCCTACAATGTACACAACCTTATCCGACGGACTTTCGGGCAAGTACCGGGAGGTATGTTCGGAGCCGACGAAAATGCCCGCATGGGATACATTGATCCACGGCAGGGCGTAGAGACCTGTGGTATGGTGGAACAGATGGCTTCCGATGAAATCATGCTCTGCATGACCGGTGATCCATTTTGGGCAGAGCATTGCGAAGAAGTGGCTTTCAATACCTATCCGGCAGCTGTAATGCCCGATTTCAAAGCATTGCGGTATATCACCTGCCCCAATCACACCGTAAGCGATTCGGAAAACCATCATCCGGGAATCGACAACAGTGGTCCTTTCCTTGCCATGAACCCGTTCAGCAGCCGTTGCTGCCAACACAACCATGCACAAGGGTGGCCCTACTACAGCGAGCATCTGATACTGGCAACTCCCGACAATGGAGCCGCTATCGCATTATATGCAGCATGTAAGGCAACGCTCAAAGTAGCCGACGGACAGGAAATTACTCTTCATGAACAAACCAACTATCCTTTTGAAGAAAAAATAAGTTTCACCGTCAACACCACCGAAGATGTACGCTTTCCGTTCTACTTACGCATCCCTTCGTGGTGCGACCAACCGGAACTGGCCATCAACGGAAAACAAAAAGAGATCGATCCCATACCGGGAAAATATATTTATATTGACCGTACCTGGACCGATGGAGACAAAGTAGAATTGAACTTACCGATGAAGCTCTCCATACGTACTTGGCAAGTAAATAAAAACAGTGTCAGCGTAAACTACGGACCACTGACCCTGTCACTGAAAATTAATGAGGAGTACATCCAAAAAGACAGCCGTTCCACAGCCATATACGATTCCCGCTGGCAGGAAGGAGCAGATGCCACCCAATGGCCATCTTATGAGATTTTTCCAAAATCACCCTGGAACTATGCATTGGTATTGGACTCAAAAGTTCCCTTGAAAAACTTCAAAGTCATACGAAAGGAATGGCCATCGGACAATTTTCCGTTTACTGTTTCCAACGTGCCGTTAGAGGTGAAAGCCATCGGAAAGCAAATACCTTCCTGGACACTCGACAAGTACGGATTATGCAGCGAATTGCCCGAAACCAACGCCCCCAAAGGAGACAGGGAAGAGATCACATTGATACCGATGGGCGCCGCCCGGTTGAGAGTTTCTGCTTTTCCAAACACCTACGAATAAATCAACAACCATATAAACTAATCCTACCATGAACAAATTATTAACCGTAGCGCTATTGCTACTTATCAACATCTCTGACGGATTTAGCGAAAGTACTCCCCGCCCGGAGTATCCGCGCCCTCAATTCGAACGGTCGGAATGGATAAACTTGAACGGAACTTGGACTTTTCAATTCGACTTTGGTAACTCCGGCAAAGACCGTCAACTACAATCTGCGGAGAAATTTTCCAAAAACATCACTGTACCCTTCTGTCCGGAGAGTAAATTATCAGGCGTAGAGTATACCGATTTTATCAATCAAATGTGGTATCAGAGAAAGATTTCCATCCCGACAGACTGGAAGGGAAAGAAAATTCTTCTGCACTTCGGAGCTGTGGACTATCAAGCCGAAGTATTTATCGATGGCCAATTCATCGGACGACACATCGGAGGAAGTTCTTCATTTTGTATGGATCTGACCCGCTTTGCCAAAGCCGGAAACACTCACAACCTGATCGTATACGTGAAAGACGAACAACGTTCGGGTTTGCAAACAATAGGTAAACAATGCAATAATTTTTATTCCGGTGGTTGTTCGTACACCCGAGTTACAGGTATCTGGCAGACCGTATGGTTGGAAGCTGTAGCCCCGGCCGGGTTGAAAGCCGCAGTGATCCGCCCGGACATCGATCAGCAACAGTTCGTCATAGAGCCGGAATTTTACAATGAATCAGACGGTACGCTGGAAGTCACTTTGTTGGATGGACAGAAAACTATCGGCAGAAAATCTGTAAAATGTGCCAACAGTTCTACCGTCATCCTGCCTGTAAAAAAACCGAAACTATGGACTCCGGAAACCCCACACCTTTACGACATCATCTACCGCATAAAAGATACACAAGGACATCTCATAGATGAAGTAAAATCGTATGCCGGTATGCGCAAAGTACATACAGCCAACGGACTCTTCTATTTGAATAACGAACCTTACTACCAGCGTCTTGTACTCGATCAAGGCTATTATCCCGAAGGAATATGGACTGCACCGACGGACGAAGCACTGAAGCACGACATCGAGTTGGGAAAAGAATCCGGCTTCAATGGCGCACGTCTACACCAAAAAATATTTGAAGAGAGATATTACTATTGGGCCGACAAACTGGGTTATATCACTTGGGGTGAATCACCCAGCTGGGGTTCGGACGTCAATAACGAACTTGCCGTACGCAATTTTATCAGCGAATGGAGCGAAACCGTCATACGCGACCGCAATCATCCTTCACTTGTCACTTGGACGCCTTTTAACGAAACGTGGGGAGGTGGTCCGGATACTTATGTACGATTAATTCAGGACATATATCACATTACAAAAGCCATCGATCCCACCCGCCCCATCAACGATGCCAGTGGTGATAACCATGTACTGACAGATATCTGGAGCGTGCATAACTATACACAAGAAAAAGACAAGCTCATCGATGAATTAAAAATAACAGAGGGACAAGAACCTTATCGTAACTCACGCGATAAAAAATACTTAGCAGTATATGAAGGACAACCTTACATGCTGGACGAATTCGGAGGCATCCCCTGGATGGCGGCCACAGATCGTAACAATTCATGGGGATACGGTGGAATGCCTAAAGATGAAGAAGCTTTCTACCAACGCTTGGAAGGACAGATAGACGCCTTGATTGCTTCCAAACATGTATGCGGTTTTTGTTACACCCAATTAACAGATGTCGAGCAAGAGAAGAACGGTGTCTACTATTACGACCGTCGCCCGAAGCTGGACATGAAACGCATCAAAGCCATCTTCGAGAAAATACCAAGCAGACCGGCAAAATAACACCTACCAATCAAAGACCTGTTTAAATCTGCTTCCATCTCATTTTCAAAGACAGATAAAAAACAGGTTATTAACCAAGAAATATATAAACTATAAAACAGACCAAAATGAAAAGACACATTGCCTTAATGGCAACGGCTCTACTGCTATGCGGCGGTTCCTACGCACAAAATACGCAGCCGGAAAAAAAGCCTAAAGCCTACGTGGTTGCAGATGCGCATCTTGACACTCAATGGAACTGGGATGTGCAAACCACCATCAAACACCATGTATGGAACACCATCAGTCAGAACCTTCTTCTACTGAAGCAATATCCCGACTACATCTTCAACTTTGAAGGAGGGGTGAAATATGCCTGGATGAAAGAATATTATCCGGCACAATACGAAGAAATGAAAAAGTACATCCGAGAAGGGCGCTGGCACATCAGTGGTGCCAGTTGGGATGCCAACGATGTTCTTGTACCATCTACAGAATCAGTTATCCGTAACATTATGCTCGGACAGGAATATTACCGGCAAGAATTCGGTGTTGAAAGTACCGACATTTTTTTACCGGACTGCTTCGGTTTCGGCTGGACGCTACCGACCATTGCCGCCCATTGTGGATTGATCGGCTTCTCATCACAAAAATTGGATTGGCGTAACAAACCTTTCCACGGTAAAAACAAATATCCATTTACCATCGGGTTATGGAAAGGGATAGATGGCGCTTCCATCATGTTTGCCCACGGATATGATTACGGAAAAAGATGGGACGATGAAGATCTGTCGGAAAACAAACAACTGCTTGAACTGACAACACGCACTCCCCTCAACATGGTATATCGTTATTATGGTACCGGAGACATAGGCGGTTCGCCAACAATCGGTTCGGTACGTTCCGTTGAGAAAGGCATCAAAGGTGACGGCCCCCTCAAAGTGATCAGCGCAACCAGCGACCAGTTGTTCAAAGACTTCCAGCCTTATGATAACCATCCGGAATTACCCGTATTCAACGGAGAATTATTAATGGATGTGCATGGAACAGGATGTTACACATCACAGGCAGCCATGAAACTATACAACCGTCAAAACGAGCTTATGGGTGATGCAGCAGAAAGAGCGGCCGTAACGGCTGAATGGCTGAACCAGGCAAGTTATCCCGGTTCTACCCTTTCCGAAGCCTGGAAACGTTTCATCTATCACCAATTCCATGATGACCTGACAGGTACGAGTATTCCACGAGCATACGAATTTTCCTGGAATGACGAGTTAATTTCTCTCAAACAGTTTTCAAATGTCCTCACTTCCTCCATTCGTTCCATTGCCGGTCAAATGGATACACGCGTCAAAGGAACGCCCGTGATATTATACAATGCATTGGGATTCCCGGTACAGGATATAGCAGAAGTGGAAATCACCTTACCATCGGCTCCGAAAGGTATTACTGTTTACGACATGAACGGGAAAAAGGTAGCAGCACAATTGCTGAACTATGCTGACGGAAAAGCACAACTGCTGATAGACGCTTCCGTACCGGCCACCGGCTATGCCGTATATGATATCCGCACTTCGGGCAGTACAAACAACCCGGTTGACGTAGCCAATCACACAATCGAAAACTCTATTTACAAAATAACATTGGATGAGAATGGAGACATATGCTCACTCCTTGACAAGATCAACCACAAAGAATTGGTAAAGCAGGGAAAGGTAATTCGCCTGGCACTCTTTACTGAAAATGAATCACACCCTTGGCCTGCTTGGGAAATCATCAAAGAAACCATTGACAGGGAGCCGATTTCCATCACTGGAAATGTGAAAATATCACAAATTGAAAACGGCAATCTCCGTAAAACGCTCTGCATTGAGAAAACTCATGGAGAATCGGTCTTCAAGCAATATATACGGCTTTATGAAGGCAGCCGTGCCGAACGGATCGACTTTTACAATGAAGTAGACTGGCAATCGACCAATGCTTTATTAAAAGCAGAATTTCCCTTAAACGTGGAAAACCGGGAAGCAACCTATGATTTGGGGATCGGAAGTGTGAAACGAGGCAACAATACCGACACCGCTTATGAAGTGTATGCACATTACTGGGCAGACCTGACTCACCGGGACAACAGTTATGGTGTGTCGTTCCTGAACGACAGCAAATATGGTTGGGACAAACCGAACGACCATACCCTGCGCCTGACACTGCTCCATACACCGGGAACAACCCATAATTATGCTTATCAAGACCGTCAGGACTATGGCCACCACTGTTTCACTTACAGCCTCATCGGTCATTCCGGAGCATTAGATCACACAAGTACCGTAGAGAAAGCAGAACTCATGAACCAACGCCTGAAGGCCTTCCAAACCGACAAGCATAAAGGAACATTGGGTAAAGAATTCTCTTTCGTTACTTCCAACAACCGTAATGTAATTATCAAAGCAATTAAAAAAGCGGAAAGTTCGGACGAGTACGTAATACGTGTATATGAAACCGGAGGGAAAAGCATCCAACAAGCAACCTTGTCATTTGCCGGAGATATTCTCAGCGCCAACGAAGCCGACGGTACCGAAAAAAACATCGGCAACGCAACCTTTAATAGCAACCAATTGCAGATCCATATTAAACCTTACTCTATCCAAACATTCAAAGTACGCTTAAAGAAGTCAATGCAACCGGATTACCGGTCAGAATATGCCAACCTTTCGCTGAACTATGACCGGAAATGTGCCTCGTTCAATGAATTCCGAGGAGAGGCTAATTTTGAATCAGGATATTCATATGCAGCCGAGTTACTGCCGGATTCAATTTTTATCAATCAGGTACCTTTCCATTTAGGAGAGAAAGACAGTTTTAACGGCATGACCTGCAAAGGAGATACGATTCTCCTGCCATCCGGAAATACATATACACGCCTATACTTCCTGGCTGCCTCCGCATCAGACAACGACTGTGCCGCTACATTCTGCTGCGGAAAAAGCAAAACAGAACTTGTCATACCGTCGTATACAGGTTTCATCGGCCAATGGGGACACACCAATCATACGAAGGGGTATCTGAAAGATGCAGAAATTGCTTATGTAGGTACCCATCGGCATTCTTCCGGTGAAGACCACCCCTATGAATTCACCTATATGTTTAAGTTCGGTATCAATATTCCCAAAAGTGCTACGAGCATTATCCTGCCAAAAAATGATAAGATCGTCTTATTCGCTGCTACATTGGCAAACGAGAACCTGCCGGAAGTAACTGCTGCATCCAGGTTATTCCGTACAGCCATTAAAGGAAACCACACCGGTGTCCCTACTGATGATAATCCCAATAAAGAGAATCTGCTTAAGACTGCCGAAATCCTGTCATATTCGGGATATGCCAACCCATATGAAAAGCCGGAATACATGATTGACGGCAACAAGGATACCAAATGGTGTGATACCGGTATGACCCCGAATTACGTAGATTTCGACTTAGGTAAACAGCAGCACATCAGTGGCTGGAAACTAATCAACGCCGGAGAAGAAAGTCATAGTTATGTGACAAAAGGATGTTTCCTGCAAGGAAAGAATCATCCGGATGAAGAATGGAAGACCCTGGACCGGATTGACGGCAACAGTCGCAATAAAGTGGAGCGCCAACTACCCCAACCCGCGCAGGCACGTTATATCCGCCTTTTAGTAACTAACCCGGTACAAGACGCCGAAGGTAAAGATGCTCGTATCTACGAATTCGAAGTATACAAATAAGAATTGACAAGAGACCGGTAATCAATGTGCCAATTAGTATGCAAACAGATCTGACTACATTACTAATTGGCACATTTTCATTATCATCCTAATTACGCCCCTACATCCGGTCACCGATTCAGCCAAGGTTCCGGATTCAACTTTTCCTTTTCTTTTCTCAATTGGAAATGCAACACGGTACGTCCGTTATCAGTAGCATCCGAAAAGACCTGCCCGATAGCCTGCTTGGTTTTCACTGTATCTCCCGACTTAACAGACGCGGAAGACAGGTTACAATAAACTGAGATATAATTGCCGTGACGGATCAGAACATTAAATAGTCCATTCAGTTGGAAAACGGCAGCCACCTTACCGTCAAATATAGCCCTTGCCTGCGCTCCCGGCTTTCCTTGAATATCGATTCCTTTATTATCCAACTTTACATTCCGCAATCCTTCGACAGCATACTGTCCATAATGACTGGTAATAATATAAGGGCCGGAAATAGGCATGGGCAATTTACCACGATTACCGGCAAAATTACCGGATAACTCACGATCGGCCTTACTCATGCTATAAGCTTCCAAAGGAGCGGCTTTCTTCGTCGTTCCTCTTGAAGCGGAAGACGATTTACCCTCCTTGCTTTCCGCTTTCTTACGAGCCGCAGCCTCCCGGCGAGCCTCTTCGGCAGCACGCTTCCGGGCACGTTCTATCTCTTCGGCTATCAGCTTATCGATACGGGCATTAAGCTGATTGGCTTCACGTCTTTTCTTGCTTACTTCATTCTGAAGCCCCTTCTGCTTTTTTTGCAGGCTGGTAACCAATGCACGTTTCTCTTTCTCTTGGCTTTCGAGTTTCTGTTTCTCCAGTTCGCGGTCCTTCAACAGATTCTCTTTAGCCTTCTTGACCTGTTGCAACTCGGCCCTTTTCTTTTTAATCTGCTCTTGCTTCTTCAATATTTCTTCTCCCTGAAGCCGTTGATAAGTGGCATATTCACGTACATAACGAAGCCGGCGATAAGTCTGTCCCAAACTTTTGGCCGAAAAAATAAACATCAGTTTTTCTTCAACCGACTTATTCCGGTACAGGTATTGCACAGACGATTCATATTTCTTTTTCTTATCCTGCAAATCACGCTGCAACGTACGAAGCTGACGCTCCAATGCATTCAATTCTCGTTCAAGGGCTTCCACATCATTGTTGATGGCAAGAATGTAGCGTTTACGTTCTTCAATCTGCCCGGTCAGCAAAGCAAGACTATTTAACTGACTGCCTACGTCTTTCTTTGTATTTTTCAACAATGACTCCGTATCGGCAATTTGCTTCTGCAATTCGCCACGTTTGCTTTCCAGCTCTTTGATCAACTTACTGCTTTGGGCAGAAAGCGAAACAGCCCCCAAAAAGATACATGCCAATAATACAAAGATGCGTTTTATCATAACTTAGTCAGCATATTTAACAATTCCGTAAGCGGCACTTGAGTATATCTGTCGGAAATCTCCGTAGGAGTCATTACAAACTCTTTGGATGAAAAATCGTACAACCGTACTTTCGCTTTTTCCAAGGAAGGTATTCCTAATTCTTTACCACTCAATTCTGATTTCCCTTCAGGCAATGAAGCATCCAAAAGCAGTTTCTCCAATTTGGAAAATCGGGCCTCTTTGGGTAGAATATCATTCAATTCGCTACGCGAAGCACGAACATAACGCTTATTCATTCGGTCGACAAGCAGAATTTCATCGGGAGTTATCTCCAAACGGGCTATCTCTGTACGTAAAATAGGCATAAGAATGGAGAGTTGCACACGCTCGCCTCCCTTCATTTTCATCGTCCCTCCGGTAGTTATACTCCCATTTGCTCCGGAAGGTATAGTCAGTTGAAGCCTTGACGACAAATAGTGTGCTGTTTCGGGAACAGCTATGCCAGCAGCCTGCTTTGAACTGCGGCAACCGGCCAACCCAACCATTAGCAGCAACAAATATAGAATCTTCCTCATTCCGCAATATATTTCTTCTTCTTTATCTTTTCTTTCAACGTTTTCGACTGGCTACCCATATCCAGAGCTTGCTGCCAATATTTCAAAGCCCCATCCACATCACCGGTCATATAATAAATATCACCACAATGCTCTACGATGACATCACTTTTTTCCTGATCGCTTTTCATCGCATTATCAATGTAGATACGCGCCTCGGCATAATTCCCCTTTTCAAACAGTATCCAGGCATACGTATCAAGAAAAGTAGCATTATCAGGTTCGGCTTTTACCGTCTTATAACTCATTTCCTCGGCCTTGTCAAGATCACGCCGTTCTACCGACAGATAGTAAGCATAATTATTCAAAGCACCTATATTGGACGGATTGTAAACCAACGCGGAATCGTATGCATTGTATGCATCTGCCATCTGCTTTTTGGTATGATAAATATCACCCATGATAGAATAGAAATCAGACAAGACCTCTTTTTTACTGTCCGGTGTAGCATTCTCCAAAGCTTTCCGGCAGATGGCAAGCGCCTCATCATGACGCTCCGCCTGGTTATAGGCAATGGCCAGATAAAAATAGAACTCAAGCGCATCGGGAGTTGCTTCGATACCCGGTTCGCAGATTTTTATCACCTGGTCAAAATCACTCTTTTGTACGGCTATCTCCAAAAGCATCAAACGGGCAGCCTTATTAGTGGGATCGATCTGAACAACCCGTTCCAACACCGGTACGGAAGCTTCCTTCAAATTTTTAGCCCAAAGATATTGAGAATATAACATCGGAATCTGATCATCTTCCGTATCCTGCTGAAGAATCCGGTCGAAAAGCGAAATTACATCCGTACTGTCCGCTTCTGCCTGTTCATTCTGCGCAATGATCTGACGCATCACATTCAGTTTTGTATCTGCCGGCACTTTCTTATTCAGCAGTAGCGAATCGATTTGTTGCCTGTACAAATCCTTTTGCCCCGTCTGCTCATAATAAGATGCAAGAGAAAAACGGGCCATAACGTTATCCGGCTCGGAAGCAAGCACTTTTTGATAAATATCATAGGCTTCTTGCTGTTTACCATTTTGCATATATACATCACCCAAAATCACCTGATAACGCATATCCATTGGGTATTCTTTCACCAACCCTTCTATTTCACGGAAAGCGCTCTTATCATCCTTCATTTGCAAATAAATACGAAACTTCTCCATCGTAAGCTGCTCGTTTTTTCCGAGCTTCTCTTCCAGACGATCCAGTGTTTCGATCACTTTTCCATAATCTTGCTTCTGGTTGTATAAATCGATCAGAGCAAACAAGGCATCTTTCTTCGCAGGAAAACGGACTGCCATTGCTTCAAGTATATCTATTGCCTTCTCTTTCTCATCCTGTTGCTGATAAAGGCTGGCAAGTGCCTGATTGTACCAATAATTATCAGGTGCGTTCTCTACTGCCGCTTCCAAAGCAGCCTGTCCCTGCGGCACCTGCTTAAGAAACATATAATATTGAGAAATCTCATAAAGTGCCGAAGCGGCATAAGGATCGATAGTCAAGCAATGTTTCAGTAAATCAAACGCAGCATCATACTCCTTTTTTACTTTCAACCGGGTGGCTTCAAGGAAGAAATAGTCGTATTTGCGTTGTTGCTCAGGTGAAAGCGTTATCCGCTGCCGGGTTCCGGCAACATCCGCCTTTCCAATCCTGCGCGAAGAGCCACAAGAGATCAACATCCCTACCAATGTCAAAAGGAGTAACAATCTTATTTTCATTCGTTTTTCGTAATTTGTTATTTAATAATTTAGGAGTAAGTATGTGAGTAGTGTGTAGTAGTCAAGTAGTTAAGTAGTCAAGTAGCAAGTAGTCAATACTATCCGCTACTTACTACTTGACTACTTAACTACTTGACTACTACACACTACTCTCTACCTGTATGCCCGAAACCACCGGCACCACGTTCTGTCTCATTCAAGACATCCACTTCCTGCCATACAGCCTGCTCGTGACGGGCAATCACCATTTGTGCAATCCGTTCGCCATCTTCAATAACAAACGTCTCAGTGGAAAGATTTACTAAAATGATGCAAACTTCTCCGCGATAATCCGCATCTATAGTACCCGGAGAATTCAAGACAGTAATACCTTTCTTTAAAGCCAAACCGCTACGGGGACGTATCTGTGCCTCAAAGCCTTCAGGAAGCGCAATGTACAAGCCGGTCGGCACAAGACAACGTTGCATGGGAGCCAGTGTAAGCGGTTCCGACAGATTTGCTCTAATATCCATTCCAGCAGAGAGTCCGGTGGCATAAGCCGGAAGCGGGTGCTTCGATTTATTGATAACTTTCACGTTCATATTCAGCATGTTTACTATTTAACGGGCGAAAATACATAATTTGTATCGAATTTCCGTACATTTGCAGTTAAATAATGTGCGAAAACAGAACAAGACATCGCCAAATAGTAAATTGTAAACCGTCAAATAGTAAATAAAAAGATGGATTGGAGGAAACTGATCTCAGCAAAACGTTTCGGAATGGAAGAATTCCATGAAGACAGACAAGAAAACCGCTCGGAATTTCAAAGGGATTATGACCGGCTTGTTTTTTCGGCCCCTTTCCGCCGTCTGCAAAATAAGACACAGGTATTTCCTCTGCCCGGCAGTATCTTTGTCCACAATCGTTTAACGCACAGTCTGGAGGTTTCGTGCGTTGGCCGTTCGTTGGGTAATGATGTATCCAAAGCAATACTTACCCGCCAGCCGGAACTGTACGATTCGTTCCTGCCGGAAATAGGTTCTATCGTATCCGCCGCTTGTCTTGCACACGATTTGGGCAATCCCCCTTTCGGCCATTCCGGGGAAAAAGCGATTTCTACTTTCTTCTCCGAAGGAAAAGGGCAGTTCCTGAATGAGCAAATCTCCCCGGTGGAATGGGATGATTTGACACATTTTGAGGGAAATGCCAACGCATTCAGATTGCTTACACACCAATTCGAAGGACGGCGGAAAGGAGGATTCGCAATGACCTATTCTACCCTTGCTTCAATCGTAAAATACCCCTTTTCATCGAGTCTTGCAGGAAATAAATCCAAGTTCGGTTTTTTCACCAGTGAAGAGGAAGGATTCCGGCGCATAGCCACAGAATTGGGCTTAATACAGCTCAACGCTCATCCTTTAAAATATGTCCGACATCCATTGGTATATCTGGTAGAAGCGGCAGATGATATCTGTTATCAAATGATGGATATCGAGGATGCCCACAAATTAAAGATTCTGACCACCGATGAGACAAAAGAATTACTTCTGGCCTACTTCAGTGATGAGCGAAAAGAACATATCCGCAAGACCTTCCATATCGTCAGCGACAACAACGAACAAATTGCCTACTTGCGTTCTTCCGTCATCGGATTATTGATAAAAGAGTGTACTAAGGTATTCCTCGAACACGAATCCGAAATATTGTCCGGAACATTTGAAAATCCTCTTATAAAAAGAATATCGGAAAGACCGGCACAGGCTTATAGACGCTGTTCGGAGATTTCGTTTGCAAAAATCTACCGGTCACGCGATGTGCTCGACATCGAACTTGCCGGTTTCCGGGTTATCAGCACATTATTGGAGTTGATGATCAATGCCGTCACCTCCCCGGACAAAGCATACTCGCAACTTCTCATCAACCGCGTATCCGGGCAATACAACATAAAATCGCCCGTACTCTATGAAAGAGTACAGGCGGTACTTGATTATATTTCGGGAATGACCGATGTCTTTGCTTTAGACCTTTACCGCAAAATTAACGGCAACAGTCTTCCTGCGGTGTAAATACTTTATTAACCCCAGAGGTCAATTTACATTCGTCGGGATGATTCTCAATGAACGATTGGATGTGACGCATACGTTTATCCTCAAGGATCTCGTCTACTGCTATCAATATACCGGTTTCTTCCACGTCACCGAATTCATAATTGATAGCGGTACCGAACATACGCATGGTAGGGCTCAAACTCATATATGCATTGACTAATGGCGGGATATTATAACCCAACTTGCGGATTTCACAATTCAATATTTTATAATCATCCTTAAACGAGTCTTTACTAAAGATCCCTGCGAGTTCCTTTTCTTCCGTCTCCATAACCAACGGCTGCATCGGAGTAATCAGCTTGTCCTTATCACCGAAATGCTTCTTCAGGAAATAAAGAATCATATCGCGTCCTTGGCGGTGGTAACTCGGATACATCGTCACTTTCCCAAAGAAATACTTCACATTGGGCATTACCACAGTCAACGCTCCCAAACCATCCCATAAATTATCCAAAGCAAACAAGCCTTTGCTTCCGGCACGGGTAGACTGATATTCCAGCGTAACGAACGAACGTCCCAGTTCGATGGTAGTAGGCAAATATTCTTTAAGGAACTTTTCCGAGAAATTGAACATATGGGATGTTGCCAGTATCGGCGCTCCCTTTTCATCAAACCGTACATCCGTGCCTAACAGATAACGATATCCTCCCAATATTTCTTCCGCTTCAGGATTCCATACAATGAGTTGCTTATAAGGATTCTCCATTGTATCGTATTCATCAATATCCATGGAAAGGCCTGTACCACCTCCGGCAGCACGAAAAGCTATTTCACGCAAACGGCCGATTTCTTTCATTACATTCGGAGCATTCTGAGCAGTAATAATATAAATCTGATTATTACTTTTATTGGTCATGCGTAACCGTTTATCCTCTGTCAATTCCGCTTTTAGTAGCTCTTTGCTTATCGGTTTAATAATCTCTTCCATATTCCTCGTTAGTGTAATTGTTCTTTTTCTCTTCTTACAGTTTATATACGATGTCCTTCACGTATTCCGCCCATTGCGCCGGTGTTTTCGATTTATCAAATGTCTGCCAAGGAATCGGTTTTCCAAAAGTGACTGTAAATGTCTTATGACGGTTTTTAAACATTTCATCCGCCAGATAAAGCATGGCAATGTTAAATTTAATACCCAATGCCTTGCATATATTGGCCAGATTATAAAAGAAATCGGAGTTCCGTCCTCCGAAATGTACAGGTACCACATCGCGCTGAGCCTGCACACTCTTTACTATAAATGTCTTTTTCCACTCCAAGTCACGAATCACTCCGTTCCGACGCCGCGAACAAAGTCCTGCAGGAAACATAATCAACTGGTCATCCGATTTAAATCCCGCTTCCACCATCTTCGGAAAATCTTTTGCCTGTTTCCCGGTCTTATTGATAGGAATACAAAGCGGTGCCAGTCCTCTGAGATTCATTAATAAATCATTGACCAGATATTTCACCTTTCCATTGTAGAATTTACCGAGAACATAGCCCAAAGCCACTCCATCCTGTCCGCCCAGTGGATGATTCGATACAAACGTATATAATCCCTCTTTAGGTAAGTTTTCTTCTCCCCTTACTTCTACCTTGGCATCCAGAAAATCAAGCGAAGCTTCTAAAAAGTCAACACCTAACTTGTCTTTTGACTCTTGAAGAAAGACATTGATCTCCTCTTGATGCACGATTTTCTTCAAATAAGAAATCAGAAATTTAGGGATATATTTATACCGCTTCGGAGCTTTTGCCCGAAGTATCTTATCGATATCTATTAAAAACAAAGAGTCGTCAGTCATTCGTTATAGATAAAATGATTGTGCAAAATTAATTGTTCTTTTCTATTAATTGCAATAATTTGGCAGAAAATGCTGGATCAAGGTTTGCAATGCGAAAAAATAACGCCCGAAAACTATCAAAAATGACCTGAAAACTATCAAT
>NZ_HF990985.1:0-1681 GCF_000432295.1 Bacteroides sp. CAG:189 | reverse complement strand
CATTTTATTAAGTATGGGCTTTATTCTCAATATTTCATTGTTATAATCCTCCCAACTCATTTTGCCTTCATAATAAGCATTCTCTACAAGAAAAACCGCCCTTTTAAAACTTAAAGGTTTTTCCCTTTTCAACATCTGGCTTATTTCATTTATAGCAATGTCGAAATGTTTCTGGATATTGGTAGGTACGGGATGAGATAAAGCCTTTTTGTTGGTATGAAAATCTGCCCATTTCTGACCTGAACCGAATGTTTGTGCATTTAATTGCAAAAACACAATAAAAGGCAATATATAAATTAATCTTTTCATATTCTACGAAGTCTATATGACCATAAATTCTTATTCAATTAACTTTATAAATTACATTGTTTTTTTTATATCATGGGCATTTCATAATGAATTTATGTTGTTAGCAAAATTAGAAAAAAATATGAAATAAAATAGTGATTACATCATATTTTTTAAAAACTTCTATTTCAGTTACTTATTTGCTGAGTAAATTCCACTATGTGAAAAGAGAAGAAATTGTGCGAGATGAATTTTATATTGAATTCTGATTAAAAAAGTTAGTGCCCCTGCACTGCCGGAGGGCAGATACAGGGGCACAGGATACTAATGAAGAATTTTTATAAGATAGTACTTTCTCTTGACGGATTTTCTTATTGGGCACTAACCTCTATGATGCGGCTGCTTAAATCTTGTCCTGTGAACAGGCCGAGACCTACCGTCATCAGGTATTCTCCGGAATAAACCTGATCATTTCCTCCCAAGCTGGGCCATGCGCCCGGCATCAGGTTGATCTCTTTCACTTTATACATTCTGTTAGCTTCCAAGCCTTGCAGACGTACCGGAAGCAGCCGTTCTCCGTAGCGCGGATGGATATCGAAAGCAAATACGACTGCATTGCTTTTGTCCTTGCTGATGTACATGGAAGAGGTATGTTCGCGTTCACCTTCATAAGGAGATACGAGACGATAAAGGTCACCCTCTAAAATAACGGGTTTCAGGCGATTATATTCCTGTACGGCTTGGCGGCAATACGTTTGTTCGTCGTTTGTCAGATCATCCATTTTGATGTCGAACCCTAATTTGCACATCATGGCTACGTCGGTACGGAATTTGACACTGGTTTTCTTGTTCCATGTAGTCACGTGTGCACACAGGGTTTTGCTGGGGAATACCTGTGAGAATCCCCATTGGATGAACAGGCGTTCGATCGGATCGGTGTTGTCACTTGGCCAGAATTCTGTAAAGTACTTCAATGCCTCGAAGTCGGAACGTCCTCCGCCACCGGCGCAGAGCATCATCGGCAAGTTCGGATATTTGGCTTTGACGCGTTCAAGCACTTTATAGAGTCCGCGCACATAGTCTATATATAGATGTGTTTGTTTCCCTTTCAGGTAGGTTGAATAAATGTTGGTGATGGGGCTGTTGCAATCCCATTTAAAGAAAGCGATATCCGGATATTTTGTCATCAGTTGGTCTACTACGCCGAATACATGGTCTTGTACGGCCGGATTACTGAGGTCGAGTACCAATTGGTTGCGGAAATAATATTCTTCGCGATTGGGGAAACGAATCACCCAGTCTTTATGTTTTTCATAAAGTTCACTTTTAGGATTTACCATTTCCGGTTCGATCCAGACCCGCATTTGAAATAATTAAAGTGGGGAAAATGCGG
>NZ_HF990984.1:0-13469 GCF_000432295.1 Bacteroides sp. CAG:189 | reverse complement strand
CCTCACCTTTGCAGGAATGCAGGCACAAAACAGCATAGATCAGGTACTGCGGAACATCGAGGCCAATAATAAAGAGCTACAGGCAAATGCCCGGCTCATCTCTTCGCAGAAACTGGAAGCCAAAACCGATAACAATCTGGCGGATCCTACCCTCTCCTACGCACACCTGTGGGGATCAAAGGACAAGAGTGAAACAATCGGTGAACTCGTTGTTTCGCAGAGTTTCGACTTTCCCAGTCTCTATGCCAGCCGGGCAAAATTGAATCGTTTGAAAACGAACTCTTTTGACGGACAAGCAAGCGTTTTTCGCCAGAGCATCCTGTTGCAAGCCAAAGAGGTTTGTCTGGATATTATTATGCTTCGCCAACAACAGCAAATATTGCAGGAACGGCTGCGTAATGCCGAAGAGCTTGCGGCCATGTACAAAAGACGTCTGCAAACCGGTGATGCCAATGTAATTGAAACAAATAAGATCAATCTGGAATTACTGAACGTGAAGACGGAAGCTTCACTGAACGAAACCGCCTTACGGAATAAGCTACAGGAACTGAACACATTGAATGGGAACATTCCTGTTGTCTTTGAAGAAAACAGCTATCCGTCCGTTATCTTTCCATCGGATTATCAGATGTTGAAAACGGAAGTGCTGGCCGCCGATCCGACCTTGCAGGCACTTGCCAGCGAAAGTGCTGCCGCCCGGCAACAGATCGGTATCAACAAACAAGGCTGGTTACCTAAACTGGAATTGGGATACCGCCGGAACACGGAATCGGGGACACCGTTCAATGGGTTGGTGGTAGGCTTCTCTTTCCCTATCTTCGAGAATAAAAGCAAAGTTAAGATTGCAAAGGCACAATCCATGAATACCGATTTCCTGAAAGAAAGCGCTATGTTGCAGGCGGAATCGCAAGTAGCGCAACTTTACCGTGAAGCGCAAACCCTCCGTTCCTCCATGGACGAATATGAAAAAACGTTTCAGGCACAGCAAGATCTCGACATGCTGAAACAGGCATTGACAGGCGGACAAATCAGTATGATAGAGTATTTTGTGGAAGTATCCGTTGTGTATCAAAGCAAACAGAACTATCTGCAACTGGAAAACCAGTATCAGAAAGCAATGGCGAAGATATATAAGAATCAATTATAAATCTTTGCATTTCTATCCAACATTGTTTGTTGCTTTTTGTTGACAAAGACAGAAGAATACATTATATTTGCAGCAAACATAAAATACTGATTATGAAACCTAAACATTTCTGTTCAGCAGCTTTATGCTGCATCCTTATTCTGCTGAGTGCATGCAATAAGGACGACAATGACAACCCGCTACGTTTTTACAACGATACGTACGAAGTTCCTATAGGCGGTATACGCTATCTGGGGTTGGAAAGCGGAAACGGTGACTACTCACTGGAAGTAGAAGATCAGCGCCTTATCAGCGCCCAAGTGGAGCATGGATGGTCAACACCGGGCGGTAGCGCCATCTACGTACGGGGTATCCTTACGGGAAAAACGACCTTGAAAGTTACAGACGCCGCAACGTTGGAAAGTTGTCTTCTGAAAATTAAAGTAGTCGACAATTACGAAGCAATGCAACTATTTCGCAGGCGCGGATCTTCACTGTTGGAGGATGGAACCGCAGAGATACTACCCGGCATTTCGAATATGTTTCTCATCAATAATCGGGCACGGGATGTCTATTTCTTCAATCGGACAATTCCAACCGCTTTTTCATCCGGGCTGGTGCTGGTAGCCAAAGGGACTTATACACTCGAACCGGGTGATGGCAACCAAGCCCATATGACACTCACCTTTACGGAGGGCATGGAGTATGTGGGAGCTTCAACCGATTCACAAAAATTTATCCTTCATGGCAATCCGTATATACTTCATCGGTTGGATAAGAACCTGAATCTGAACTGGGATACTCCTCCGATAGAGAACACACGGACATCACCCGAACCTCCCCCTTCTTACATTCTGGAAGAAGAAGGGACAGGAAAGCAGTTGAGCTTTTCGTTCACCGAACAGGAAATTCCGGAAGGGATATTGCCTTAACCAAGAAGAAGCCGAACGGTTCCGATACCCGAATCGTCATCACAAAATGCGTATCTCATCGGGCAAATATCCACTGCGAATACGCCACTCCTGCGGATAGAGATTATTGGCACGATTGCCGATATTCTTTACAAAACCCAAAGGAACTTTCCGATAAGTAAGCAGAACATAACCGCGAGGGGCTGTTGCCGGCAAGGTAATAGCCTCTTTCCGTAGATAGGCGATAGCTTGCTCGTAACCGATCTCTTCGGAAGCAAAAGCCTCCGTACGCAAAAGCAAAGGACTCATAGCCAATGCATGATTCGGAATCAAATCTTTCCCTTTTACCTCACCAAGCACGACCCCTGCCTGAACAGTACGGAGATATCGCTGAAGAACAGAACATTCACCCGTGTATTCCTTTGGAAAAGCAGTGATAAGGCTTCCATTGGCAGACACCTCAAAATCTTCGGGAGAAAGAAGCCAACTTTTTGCCACGGCTATCTGCTCTTTACCCATCGGGGCAGAAGACGGTTTACTATTATTGCGGGCGGCGGCCGTTTTCTTACGGGAAAGTTTTTCGTTCATCGCACCACAAGCTGTAACTTCCCGATTGATAGAAGTAACTATTCCGCCCTGCCTTTCTGCTTCCGGTTTACGGAGCACGGCCAGAAAAAAGCCCTCTCCTATCGTCTTGTGAGGCAAGAAACGGTAAACAGGGAAATCGGCTGCCGCAAGCAGATTACCGGTAATCCCCCACTCTTCCGGAACATTCACCGGAAGTATCTCTGCCCCGAATTCATCACGAATCCATTGAACATTCTCCTCGTCTTCTTTCGTATTATACGTGCAAGTGCTATAAACAAGGATACCACCGGGCTTCAAGCAAGGCCAGATATCGGCAATGATACGTCGCTGCCTCTGCCAACAGATCTCCACATTTTCCGGGCTCCACTCTTCGACAGCACCGGGGTCTTTACGAAACATCCCTTCACCGGAACAAGGTACATCGGTCAAGATTACATCAAAAAAAGCACCCAAACGAGAGAAATCGGACGGATCATTATTGGTTACCACCACACCGGGATAGCCCCATTTGGTAAGATTCTCGGCAAGTATCTGCGAACGGTTACGAATCACTTCATTGGCTACCAGCAGGCTACCCTCGGGCAAAAGGCTACAGGCATGAGTCGATTTTCCACCGGGAGCGGCACAAAGATCGAGCATCACCACCGGTTCTTCGGAAACATACTGCTTCAACACTTGCCCAACGAACATCGATGAAGCTTCCTGCACATAATAGCAACCGGTATGGAAAAGAGGGTCGAAAGTAAACGTCAGACGCTGACCGAGATAATGCCCCTCCGGACACCAAGGCACAGGGGAGAAGGGAGATGGGAGAAGGGAGATGGGAGAATTGGCATCGGTGAGGAACGATGGATTCAGCCGGATGCTGACAGGGGGGGCCTGGTCCAAAGCGGCAGATAACTTTTCGTATTCTTCGTTGCCCAACAAGGCACGGGTATATTCGGTAAAAGGAGCTGGTAAATTCATTATATCTATTTTTTATAGGTATTGAAGCCAATCGGATTACGATGTTTAGTCTCATCTTTATCCTTTGCCTGTAGCTCGGCAATCGTCTGATTTATCAATTCAATCTGCATTCGCGTGTCATCATTAATGTCATTATAATCGGCAAAAACTTCTTCGATATATGCTTTCAGTTCCTGAATCTCCAATTGAAGCTTTGCCAAATCATTCACCGGAGGATTAGCCATTAACCGGCGAACAGCCACAAAAGCACGCATAATCGAAATATTTACCTCGATAGCCACATCGCTATTCAAGATGCCGGAAAGCATGGCCAACCCCTGTTCCGTAAAAGCAAACGGCAACTTACGTACACCACCCCAACTTGATATCGCAAATTGCGACATCAAGATTTCAAACTCTTCTTCTGTTACCTTCTGCCCCCGTATCTCATAAATCTTGCTCTGAATTATTTGCAATTCCATTGCTTTTATTTTGTTTATTCCTGCAAATATCAAAAATATTTCGTCTCTTTGCAACTTTCCGTAAGACTAACTACGTCTAACAATCAAAGAAACAAAAAAACTACAAGATATGAAAAGAATTTTAATCACCCTGATGATGATAGCAGCTTTCTGCTCCCTCTCACTTGCGCAGAAAAAGAGTACCGTCTACAAAGACAGTGCCGAAAATGTAAAAATTACGATCAGTAAGACGGAAACTGAAGATGACTCGGTTTATACTCCCGAATATACCGACACGACCGAAGACGGAATTACCGTTGAAAGTGAATCGACCGATTCATACGATGACTCCTATGACGATTCTTCCATTATCTCGAAAGAAGACTTTTCACTACTCAAAGATCTCGGTAGTGCAGCCAGCGCAGGCATCGCGCTTGCATTCTTCGTCCTGCTGCTCACATTCGGCTTCCCGATCTTCGTGATTTTCATTGCATTCTACTTTCGTTATAAAAGCCGTCGCGAACGCTACAAACTGGTAGAAAAAGCCATTGCAGCCGGACAGCCCATTCCGGAAGGCATTCTCAAAGAAAGTCTAAATACGGATACCACCGCCAAAGGAATCAAAAACATGTGTCTCGGTGCCGGGCTGTTCATTTTCCTATGGGCCATTACAGACAGTTTTGCCATGGGGTGTATCGGACTACTCATCCTGTTTACCGGTCTTGGCCAATGGCTTGTCGCCCGTAACCAACGCCCCACTGACGAACAGAAATGAAACAACTCAACGATATATCGTTAGTCGCACAGGTCGTGGTGTTCAAAAACACCAGGGCCTTCGACCAGTTGGTGCAGAAGTATCAATCGCCCATCCGGCGTTTCTTCCTCAACCTGACTTGCGGCGACAGCGAATTGAGTGACGACTTGGCACAAGATACATTCATTAAAGCCTATACGAACATCGCAACCTTTAAAAATCTTTCAAATTTCTCAACATGGCTTTATCGTATTGCTTATAATGTATTTTATGATTATATTCGCAGCCGAAAGGAAACAACCGAATTGGATTCCAGAGAAGTAGATGCCGCCAACAGCGTTGAACAAGACAATATAGGACAACGCATGGACATCTATCAATCACTCAAAAAGCTAAAAGAAGTGGAGCGAACCTGCATTACGCTATTCTACATGGAAGATGTAAGCATAGATAAAATTGCAGGAATTGTGGGAATACCGGCAGGGACCGTCAAAAGTCACCTGTCACGTGGAAAAGAAAAATTAGCAATGTATTTAAAACAAAACGGTTATGATGGAAACAGATGATAAATTGATACGGGCATTCTTCGCTGAACAAAAGCAGGAGATACCGGATAACGGATTTAGCCGCCGTGTAATGAACCGGTTGCCTTGCCGCACAAGTTTACTGATCAAGGTATGGAGCTTGTTCATCATGCTCGTAGCTATAATACTATTTCTGGTCTTCGACGGTTTACAGGCAATCGTTACCACGGCACGTGATATATTCGTCGCTTTGGTACAAAACGGGGCAACATCGGGCATCGACCCCAAGTCACTGATTATCGTTGTAATGGTACTCATGTTTCTGGGTATCCGCAAAGCATGGTCAATGGCATAAGGAGATATCGAATTTACCGGCATAAGAATATAAAAGCATCAAACGCTTGTTTTTCGATATAAATTATAGTATATTTGTCAACGTAATACAATCATATATTCAAATTATTATGAGGGAAAAGAGAGAAGCCAAGCTTCTCTCTTTTTTTGTTTCCAACGACGGGAACTGTTCATAAAGGTAAGGAAACAGGTAGATACCGCTCGTATACACGGTGCATATCGTCCCTATGCATAGTGCATGTCATTCATAAGCAGGGTGCTTGTCATTGATAGCCTACCGTTTCAACCTACTTTTCATCAGGAGATAAGAAAATATCTCTTAATCACCAGAGACTTTACATCAAATGCTATCACAGGAGGGTTCGCATGTTAAATTATAGTAAATATACCCTTGACAAAAAGTAGCTCCGAACAGAGATGTTGTATCTTTGTTTCTTAGGTGAACTAAATAAAGACAAAGCGCTTTGAAACTACATATATTCTTCATATTATTACTTTTCACAATAGGCAACGCAAGGGCAGGTGAAACAGATAGTTTATGGGTACAGCGACAGGATACTGCCGAACTATCCAGCGAACAGATGGTGATCCACTTCCTTCAGGAATCGGGCATTCCCATCACTTACGGCAACAAAGTAAAACTGCTTACCAGCGGGCGTGAAAAATTCAATGACCTTTTTGAAGCCATACGCGGTGCCAAACACCACATTCATCTGGAATATTTCAACTTTCGAAATGACTCGATCGCCAATGCACTCTTCGATCTGCTTGCCGAAAAAGTAAAAGAAGGCGTAGAAGTCCGGGCATTGTTCGATGCTTTCGGAAATTGGTCCAACAATAAACCATTAAAGAAACGCCATCTCAAGGCTATCCGTGAACGAGGTATCGAGATAGTAAAATTCGATCCTTTCAAGTTCCCCTATATCAATCACGCTGCCCACCGGGATCACCGGAAAATTGTCGTTATCGACGGCCGGATAGGATACACCGGTGGCATGAACATTGCTGATTATTACATCAACGGACTTCCCAAAATCGGTACATGGCGTGATATGCACATCCGTATCGAAGGTCCGGCAGTAGATATCCTACAAGAAATCTTCCTCACGATATGGAATAAAACGACAAAGCAGAATATCACAGGAGAAGTATATTTCCCCGAGCGACCCGCACCGGCAGACAGTACGGACGGCATTACCGTAGCCATTGTAGACCGTACTCCTAAGAAAGATCCACGAATGTTGAGCCACACCTACGCAATGTCGATATATGCCGCCAAAGAAAACGTACGTATTGTCAACCCCTATTTCGTTCCAACCTCTTCCATACGCAAGGCATTGAATCATGCCCTCGAAAAAGGAACCAAAGTAGAGATTATGATATCTTCCAAATCCGATATCCCCTTTACCCCAGATGCTTCACTCTACAAAGTCCACAAACTGATGAAACGCGGAGCAGATATATATTTGTATAACGGAGGATTCCACCACTCTAAAATCATGATGGTAGATGAAACATTCTGCACGGTAGGCACAGCCAATCTCAACAGCCGAAGCCTGCGCTACGATTATGAAACCAATGCTTTCATTTTTAACAAAGAATTCACCGCCCAATTGGATAGTGTATTCCAAGCTGACACGCAGCATTGCACCAGACTGACCCCGGAAGTTTGGAAACAGCGTTCACCATGGAAAAAGTTCGTCGGCTGGTTTGCCAATCTGTTCACTCCATTTTTATAATCGAACAGATTCTTCCGCCTACTCTCCCCGCCATCACCCCATTAGCCACCAACCACTAAATTCCAACTACCAGCTACTAACTACTAAATTCCAAATTCTAACTACCAGCTACTAAATTCTAACTACTTTTTTCCTACCTTTGCAATCATGAAACAGTATTTAGATTTACTCAGTCGTGTACTCGCCGAAGGTACCGAAAAAAGTGATCGTACCGGTACGGGTACAATCAGTGTATTCGGACATCAGATGCGCTTCAACCTCGAAGAGGGCTTTCGCTTTCCTTGTCTGACAACAAAGAAACTACATCTGAAATCAATAATACACGAATTACTATGGTTCCTGCAAGGAGATACAAATGTAAAGTACTTGCAAGATAACGGTGTTCGTATTTGGAACGAATGGGCGGACGAAAACGGTGATCTCGGTCATATCTACGGTTACCAATGGCGTTCATGGCCCGATTATAAAGGAGGATTTATCGACCAGATCAGCGAAGTGGTGGATACCATCAAGCACAATCCGGACTCCCGCCGTATTATTGTCAGCGCTTGGAACGTAGGCGATCTGGACAACATGAACTTACCTCCATGCCATGCTTTCTTCCAATTTTATGTAGCCGATGGCCGGCTCAGCCTGCAGTTATATCAACGCAGTGCGGACATTTTCTTAGGAGTTCCTTTCAACATCGCCTCATATGCCCTATTGCTGCAAATGATGGCACAGGTAACCGGCCTGAAAGCCGGTGACTTTGTACATACATTGGGAGATGCCCATATCTATCTGAATCATCTCGACCAGGTAAAATTACAATTGACCCGTGAACCACGCCCATTGCCGCAGATGAAGATAAATCCGGACGTAAAAAGTATATTCGACTTCAAATATGAAGATTTTGAATTGGTAAACTACGATCCGCATCCTCATATTGCCGGGAAAGTTTCGGTGTAAATTAGTAGTTAAGTAGTAAGTAGTCAAGTAGTAAGTAGGTGATAGTTTGATTTGCCAACTCGAACGCATGGAAGATAAAATAAAGACTTCATGATAATAAGAACTTTAATAATATTGTCATCCAGCACGGTCTTCAACCATCTGCTACCTATTACTCGACTATCATCTACTTACTACTTGACTACTTAACTACTTACTACTTGATTACTACTTACTACTTAACAACTTTATTATGAGCAAAATCAGTATCATAGCAGCCGTAGATCGCCGCATGGGTATCGGCTATCAAAATAAACTTTTATTCTGGTTACCCAATGATCTCAAACGTTTCAAAGCACTTACTACAGGCAACACAATCATTATGGGGCGTAAGACGTTTGAATCTCTGCCCAAAGGAGCACTCCCGAACCGCCGTAATATAGTTCTTTCCACTAATCCGGCAACTAATTTCCCGGGAACAGAAGTATTCCCTTCCCTGGAAGCCGCCCTACAAAGTTGCCATGAAAAAGAGCATGTCTACATCATTGGTGGTGAAACCGTATACCGTCAAGCCATTGAACTGGCCGATGAACTCTGCCTTACAGAGATAGATAATGAGGCTCCGCAAGCCGATGCTTTCTTTCCTGCGATAGACCCCCAAATATGGCATAAAAAAAGCAAAGAAGTTCATCTTGCCGATGAAAAACATCTTTGCTCCTATTCTTTCGTCGATTATATCAAAGAGTTATAAACTCTTCACTTATTCCTCATCCGTATCCACAATAATCGGCATCTGCCGTTTTATAGCCTCATGGAAAGAGATAAGTGTTTCGGTACGTGCCAATCCCAACGGTTGTAGCTTGTCATGGATTACACTTAATAAATGATGGTTGTTCTTTGCATAAATCTTTATGAACATATCATATTTCCCAGTAGTGAAATGGCATTCTACCACCTCGGGTATAGCCTCCAAAGCTTTTGTTACAGAATCAAAAGATTCAGGATCCTTCAGGTAAATTCCAATATATGCACACGTTTCGTATCCTATCTTCTCAGGGTCGATAACAAATTCCGAACCCTTCAATATTCCCAGATTAGTCAACTTCTGTATGCGCTGATGAATAGCCGCTCCCGACACATTACACGCACGCGCCACTTCCAAAAAAGGAATACGCGCATTATCCGCTATCAACTTCAAAATTTGCTCATCTAAAGAATCCAATTGATGATGTCCCATTTTAATTCAATTTGTTTTAATACATGAATGTTATTGCAAAGTTAGATAATTTTTCGGCAATAAATACTATGATTTATTACTTTTATTTCCCAAAATAGAATAAGTCAGCAAGGGTTTATGTATCTTTGTAAAACATAAATATACGCTAAATATGAAACGATATGCCATTGTCGGGCTTTGCTTTTTATGGATAATAAATGCATATGCACAAGAGTTTACTGATTTTTTTCAGGATAAAACCTTACGGATAGACTATTTTTTCACAGGAGATGCCAAACATCAGGCCATCTATCTGGATGAGCTATCGCGCCTACCCTCATGGGCCGGGCGCCGGCATCACTTATCAGAACTTCCCTTAGAAGGCAATGGGCAGATTATAATGACCGATCTTGAAACCGGGAAATGTATCTATAAAACATCCTTTTCGTCTCTCTTTCAAGAATGGCTTTCCACAGATGAAGCGCAAAAAACAGCCAAAGGATTTGAAAATACTTTTCTGGTACCCTATCCCCAACGCCCGGCGGAGATAGAAATTATCCTGTTCTCTCCATCACGAAAAGTGATAGCAAATTTAAAACATACGGTACGTCCTGATGACATACTCATCCATGAAAGAGGCACTTCGCATGTCACCCCGCATCAGTACATACAAAAAAGCGGAAACGAAACAGACTGCATAGATGTAGCTATCATGGCCGAAGGATATACCGCAACAGAGATGGAACTGTTCTACAAAGACGCCGGAAAAGCATGTGAAAGCCTTTTCTTTTACGAACCCTTCAAATCTATGAGACATAAGTTCAACATAATTGCTGTTGCCAGCCTTTCAGAAGACAGTGGCGTAAGCGTTCCCCGTAAAAATGACTGGAAACACACCGCTTTCGGTTCTCATTTCGATACGTTTTACTCGGACCGTTATCTCACCACATGCCGTGTAAAATCCATACACAATGCCCTGGCAGGCATTCCTTACGAGCATATCATTATCATTGCCAATACAGCAGAATACGGTGGTGGTGGCATCTATAACTCCTACACACTGACTGCAGCTCATCATCCTACCTTCAAACCCGTAGTGGTACATGAATTCGGGCATAGCTTTGCCGGTCTGGGCGATGAGTATTTCTATGAGGATGACGTCATGACCGATACTTATCCTCTCAATGTTGAGCCATGGGAACCCAATATCACTACCCGGACCGACTTCTCTTCAAAATGGGAAGATATGCTGCCGGCAGCAACACCTGTGCCGACTCCACAACAAGCAAACGGCAAATATCCGATAGGAGTGTACGAGGGCGGAGGTTATTCCGCCAAAGGTATTTACCGCCCTTCATTCGATTGCCGCATGCGAACCAATGAATATCCGGAATTCTGCCCCGTATGCCAGCGTGCAATCCGCAGAATCATAGAATTCTATACCAACAAATAACATTTTAATAACCAATCAAACCCCAAACCTTTATGATTAGATTTCAAACTATCAGTACGTCTGACGTACAGCATTATCAATTTATGGAAAACCTGCTCATCGCCGCATTCCCTCCGGAAGAATATCGTGAGTTAAAAGAATTGCGCGAATATACAGATCGTACAGGTAATTTTTATAATAACATCATCTTTGACAACGAGACTCCGGTAGGTTTTATTACATATTGGGATTTCAACGACTTTTATTATGTAGAACATTTTGCCATCGATCCCACTCTTCGAAATGGCGGTTACGGCAAAAAGACATTGGATTATCTATGCAAAGAACTGGATCGCCCCATCGTGTTGGAAGTAGAGATGCCCGTGGAAGAGATGGCAAAGCGCCGTATCAATTTCTATCAGAGACAAGGATTTGTTCTTTGGGAAAAAGAATACAAGCAACCACCTTACAAGCCCGGAGACGACTTCCTACCTATGTATCTAATGGTGTTTGGCAATTTACAATGTGAACAAGACTTTGAAATGATAAAAAATAAGATTCACAAAGAAGTATACAATGTAAAAGAGTAAAGCCTGACCAAAGTTCTTTTACTCCCAAGAATATATACTAAAAAAAAGGATGCTTAAAATTAAGCATCCTTTTTTTTAGTATATAAATCAACTCTTATTCACGATACTGCGAAGAGTAGTTGATTTTCAAAGCATAAGCTTGACGAAGCGCGTTTTTAATATCAGTTACGATACCCATCTTCGTATCTTTATCAATCTTCAAAGATACAGTCATCATTGCCTGATCAGATTCTTTCATACTTGATCTTTCTGCAATAATATAATCTTGAATTTCGGAAACTTCTGCAAAAGCATCATTCAATTGAATACGGCTCTCAGAACCCATCTTTTGACGAAACTCTCTCATTGGTTTTCCTACATATACGAATGTTACCAATGATTTCTTCTCAAGCTTTTCTAATTCTGTTGCTTGCGGAATCTTAAATTCAACCTTCAACGTTACCTCACGCATTGTTGTTACAATCATAAAGAAGAACAACAGTGTAAAGATAAGGTCAGGTAGAGAAGAAGTATTCAACGCAGGCATTTCACGTTTACCTGTTTTATTAAATTTTCCCATTACTTCTTTTCTCCATATTTTTTAGGTTCAGCTTCAGAAATCTTCTGAGGATAGACTTCACGAACGGCTTTCTGTTGTTCGTCGTCCAACTCTGAGTATTTCTTTCCCCACTTTTCCTGAGACAATTCATCTCTCAGTTCATTATAAGCGGCAACCAATTCATTTTGTACATCAATATATGCCTGATATGAAGAAGAACGGTCATTCTGCAAAGAGACTACATGTTTTTCAGTGATCATCATCGGCCCAAAGAAGTTAACATCTTTCGATACTCTCTCAGGCAATGATTCATCATTGTATTTATTAGCAATAAACTCTTTGGTCTTCGCTCTCAGCTGCTGTACGTTCATGATCTCACCGTTAACCATCAACTGGTCATACATGTTCAGGTAGATCTGCAGAACGTTACGCTGCTTCACTTTCTGATCATCCGGTTTCTCTGTATTTTCAGGCGGTGGCGGCAAACGTCTTGCCAAACCACGGTCTGTATCCATAGAAGTTGTAATCAAGAAGAAGATCAGCAACAAGAAAGCTATATCAGCCGTTGAACTTGAATTTATATCAGGAACTTTTCTTTTTCCTTTTGCCATAGTATTACTATATTTAATTGAGCAAGCTCAATTGGATTATGATAATTTCTTCCAGATACTACTCAAGATGATAGCAACGACAGTTGCACCCAACAGGAAGTAGATTGAATAAAGGAACATATCAGTCAACTTCAACCAGAAAGGAACGTTTTCTGTTCCATCATATCCCGGCATTCTCAAAGTTTCTTCACTACCCATAGCCCAAGAAACAACCATCACAAGGACTAAAAGAATAAGACCGATCAAGGATTTAATAGCACTCACCGGATTATCTTTCAATGCAGATCCAAACTGGAATATAGCAGCAACAATGGTTGCAATTACCGCTACAGCAAACAACCCATACATCAAATACAGCAATGCATCTGTATTGGCAGGTTGCCACATCTCCGGATCAACGCCTGCCATCACTGCCGCACCTTGAGCGTCTCCTCCGAAGAAGAACAGTCCCAATACGATCAGGATAAGAGCAAACATTGCGTACAGTACATAGTACGATACTTTATATGATAACTTACTACTCATCTCAGATTATTTTTTGTATTTCAAGTTATATTTGATTACCATGTCAAGCAAAGTAATAGAAGAATCTTCCATTTCGCTTGTAAGAGCTTCGATCTTAGAAAGTACATAGTTATAGAATACCTGCAGAATCAAAGCAACGATCAAACCGAAGATAGTTGTGATCAAGGCAACTTTCATACCACCTGCAACAACCGTCGGAGAGATATCACCTACCTGCTGGATTTTATC